>JAOUBX010000008.1 GCA_029860075.1 Deltaproteobacteria bacterium
ATCCCCATAGAGATAGAGTATAGATGTAACATTAAATCCAGCGGCTAAGTTCAACCTCATTTTATCTGTTAATGCCGCTGGCACTACAGATAAAACGCTAATTGTTATAGTTCCCCGCGTCTTTATCAAAAATACCGATATAATTATTATAAAAATCATTATTCTTAACCGTTGCATAGGATGTACTGTAAAGAATTATTCCGGCGCTGTTAACAGCAGCTTCTATACGATCCGGATCTCCCGGCAATAATCCGTTCGAGTCATGAATCAAGTTGTTTTCAATGGTCAGATGGCTTGCCGTATCCGCAAATATCAAGGCATTATTATCGTGGGTATCGGCATTTAATCCCGTCAGGTCACAGTTCTTAATAGTAATATTATTGGACTGAAAAACACCCACCAGGAAGTTGACCCCACCCGTGTCTACCTGGGTGGAAGTAAAACCATCCCAGGTAATGTAGTTTCGGTTGAAAGCCCCTATAACGGGACCGTCCATATTGCCCGTTAAAACCGGACTTTCACCGGGGTAAGCTTTAAATATGATTGGATTCCCTGCTGTGCCTGAATTTGCCGGATTCATTGCAGGTATGTCGTAATTTGCCGCATTTCCAGGATCATAGACACCGGTACGGAAGTAGACTGTGTCGCCTGCCTTAGCATTTGTTATTGCCGTCTGCCATGAACAGGGAGTTGCCGTGTTTGAACAATCGGCCCACACTGCCGAGCCCGAAGTTGAAACATAATATGTAGCAGCCTCAATAAAATTCGGTGTGCATATAACGATTACATTAAAGAAGATAAAAATAATGAAGGACTTTCGGATTTTATGCATTGTTTCCTGGCCTTTTGCCAATACTTCTATATCAAAAAAAACAAGTAACCTGCATCATCAGGGCTGGCCTTAAATATCATAAAGTTTTTGGGTCCCCATTTCATTCTTCCCCGTTTTTTTAACATTACTTTTTATACATTAATCAACTTTATTTGTAAACGAATAAAAGCCGGAAATAACAGGTGTTGCATCTACGCATTTGATAAAAAATGAGCTTTTTTCTAACATTGCCGTAAGTTCTTTCCATAAATAAAGAGAAAGGGTAAGATTAATTCACTTACAGTAAAAGCCTTAAAAGTAAACGATGAAAATGGAAATATAACAGCCGTTAGAGGTATATCAGGCTGTGAGATAGAAGTGAAAGTTAGAACGAAAAGAGGGGCCGCGTCCAGGCCTTTGACAAAATATGGGGAGTTAATATGCTAAGAAAATTTTTCGGAAAAAAGAAAAAGCTGACAGAGGAAGAGGAAGAAAAACTTGAAAATAATTGGTTTGATGAAAAAAGCCGATTAATGGAATCAATACTGGCAAAGGAGCATGACATGGTAATGCATGCTCTTATTCCTTATGAAGTAGGCGGCGGTTTGGATCTTTATTATTATCCAAATGGTATTCCGGGCACAGCAATTGCCACAAAAGAGCTTTCTTACGCATGCAGAGAAAGCTCATCAAATGATAAGTACAAAAAATATGAACTGGTCATGTTTACGAGAGAAAAACTTAATCTGGATCAGGCGAAAGAAGAAAACGCCACTTTTGGAAAAGCCCATAAAAATATAAACTCCATTCTGAATCCGGTAGCAAATTATAGCAAGCAAGCGACGCTTAATCCGAATGAAACATGTGAGTTCCCTTCCGATATGGAAGGTATAGGCGGTAAATGCCTCATTTTTTCCGAATATAAACCAGCCAGTGATGATGTTGAAGATTTCGGGCTCATGGCTGTCATTGAAATTCACCGCAGTGAAATGGAATATGCTATGCAAAATGGCGGAAGAGAACTGCTCAACCTGCTGGAGGAAAAAGGATACTATCCCTATTCTGATATGGATAGAGAACCGGTTGTGTGAAAATGAAGGGGGCGTTGATGTGAGTTAATTTCGTGGGCAATGCCCAAGCTGCGGGACTGAGCCTGTCGTAAGAGTACCCCCCTCATCTGAAGTTTTTTATAGCTCTTAATGTCAAAGTTGAACATTTAATTGACAAGAGTCACATTCATGTATTAAATAGAGAAAGCCTGTTAATAACATAGTTGGAAGAAAATCAAAGCGAAGGTTGTCAAATGAGATATAGAAAAACGACACCTCCAGACAAGATAGTTCTCGATGATTCATTAATTCTGGAAGGGGATGCATTGCACGCGCTTCGCCTATTACCGTCAGCTTCGATTCAATGCGTTGTCACTTCTCCCCCTTACTGGGGGCTTCGTGATTATGGGATTGATGGTCAAATTGGATTGGAAACTACTTTACCACAATTTATTAATCATTTAGTTGCAATATTTAACGAGGTAAAACGCGTTCTACGCGACGATGGCACACTATGGTTGAATGTTGGTGACGGATATACTAGTGGAAATCGTGGTTACCGCGCAGTCGACAAGAAAAACCCTGCACGGGCAATGACCATTAGACCAGATACCCCTGAAGGTTTAAAACCAAAAGATCTTCAAGGCATTCCGTGGAGATTAGCATTTGCTCTTCAAGATGACGGCTGGTATCTAAGAAGTGATATTGTTTGGCGCAAACCGAATGCAATGCCGGAAAGTGTAAAAGATCGGCCAACACGTGCACATGAATATTTATTCATGCTCACCAAGTCAGAGCACTATTACTATGACTATGAGTTAGTTAAAGAAGTTGGATTAAATGGAAAACTTCGCAACCGTAGAAGTGTATGGGATATTAATACACAACCATTTCCTGAAGCTCACTTTGCAACGTTTCCTCCTAAGTTGATTGAACCTTGTATTCTAGCTTCTTCACAACCGGGTGATTATATTCTCGATCCTTTTTTTGGTTCTGGCACAGTTGGCATTGTATGTATAGAACAGTATAGGCGATATGCTGGAATAGAATTAAATCCAGAATATGTGGCCATAGCAGCAAATCGGCTAAGTGCCACAGAGGAAAGAATAATTAAGGTTGCTGTGTGATGGCGGATATAAATATTCCTGCACCAGAACTTCAAATTGATTTTTCATTCGCACTTGGTCAGGTACGAAGCCTTTACCTTCAAGACGCATTAAGCAGCACCATTGACGCTCTGAACCTGTCTACTCTAGACAAGGAGTTGTCCACATATGTACCACAAAGTAGCCTCAAAGCACTAGCGAAACATGGCTTGAGAGGCGAGCTTGTTTATGCAGTTCCATGTGTTCTTAAAACTAATCCATATCTACTCGGCTATTACAGATTACTGCTCGGATTCAGTCAAAAAGAATTCTATACAAAAGAATTCGGTGTTTCTGGCTTCAAATCAATGGAATCAAAAGGAATTCTAACTGAAAGAAATAAGCCTGATTTATCAAATTTGTGCAAAGGTTTGGTTGTCAGTGCGGTGGCTTTAGTAAATGGGATTGGAATCGATAGATTGAGCCGGGATATGCTTGACGATTTAACCCTTCTTACCGTTGGGCCACAGTTAAGAGGTGGTGCAAATGTCAAAAAGGGTGTTGCTGGTATCGTTGATGTGTTTCAAACAATTCACGACATTGTTGAACATCCCGCCACGAAGTCCAGCGCTGGCAAAATCGAAATTGAGAATGCTGCTGGTCGAAAAGTTCTAATAGAATTTGCACCTGATCCCGACATAGTCATTAGAGAGGAAATGAGCAAAAAAAGATATAGAAATATAATTGCTATTGAGGTCAAAGGTGGGACGGATTTTTCTAACATTCACAACCGCGTGGGCGAAGCTGAAAAAAGTCACCAAAAAGCAAAGGCAACAGGATATGTCGAGTGTTGGACAGTCGTCAATGTAGACCGTATTGATATAGAAATGTCAAAAAGGGAGTCGCCGTCTACAAATACTTTTTATCGCTTATCTTCTTTAAAGCAGGGTGAAAGCGATGAGTACCAAGACTTTAAAGAGCGTGTAATTTCATTGACAGGGATACGGAATGACATGGTTTAGCAGATATTCTATAAATAAGGGTCAAGCATTTGAAAATTCATGAATACTTACTCAAAAACAATTCCTTTGCTCATTTTTCTCTCCTTCCTTTCAGCCTGTTGCCCACTTACATCGGTTCATCCCTTATCAAATCCCGATAAAGCGACTTTTGATGATAGGCTTAAGGGCACCTGGAAGCTTCAAAAAGAGGGGGATACCGTTTTCCTGCATATTGGAAAACTGAAGGATAATAAAACTCAGGTTGTCTCCATTGAACACACGGATTCAGGAAATCTCGTCACCGTGGCGGCATCCATGTTTCCAACAGAAATTAAGGGTAATCACTTTATGAATCTCAATGCCATAAAGGTAGAATTTATTGAACCTTCTAACGAGATACCGCCCGATGAAGGAGGGTACTACTTTTTCAAGTATAATTTTAAAGACAAGGATAGCTTTTCATTTTCAATGATTAATGAAAATATCGTAGCTGATGCAATAAAAAAAGGTAAATTAAAAGGGGAAATAAAGAAGAAACCGGTTCGGCCCAATAAAGGGGACATTATAAAAATAGAAAAGATTGTATGTACCAGCATTACAGACAGTACAGAAAACCTGGTAAGATTTTTCAGAGAAACGCCTGTAAATACTTTATTTCCTGAAAAAGATTCATTCCTTTTCAAAAGGGTGAAGTAGCCTATTGGGATTCATTTACGCTTTGCCCAATCTTATACACTTAAATCCTTTTCATCCCCCTTCTCTTTGTTACGCCTGCAGGTTTACTACTTGACGAGTACGTGCTATTGTTATTACATTAGTACGTATCGGAGGTTTTTGCCATAAACAAAAAACTAACACTCAAGCTCGATGATGATGTCATTGAAAAAGCCAGAGTTTATGCCGGGACAAGGCACAAAAGTCTCTCTCAACTCGTGGAGAACTACTTCAGGGTGATTACCGGAGAAAGTGGGGAAAAAGTGGAAATAACACCTATTGTGAAGGATTTGTCCGGAGTAATCAAGCTTGAGGAAGATGAAGACATAAAAGATGACTATGCCCAATATCTAATTGAGAAGTATCGACTCTGATATTCTTCTCGATCTTCTCGCCAAACGTGAGCCTTTCTACAAATCCGCAGCCGCTTTATTCTCTCTTGCTGAAAAGAAGGAAATAAAGGGAACATCCTACTACTCCTTATGTCACCAAAAGTGTTTACAGAAGGTCTTCCGGATTCTGCACTTAGTGCGGAATCCGGTTCTATTTATTATTAGAATTGCAAGTAGCAATGGAACTAAATATTGACTCTTAAAAGCGTGATACAATTACTGAACAACTATAGCTGTCCCCAATTACCTCACCATTTTTCGTCCTTTCCGGCCAGTTGCTGAAAAGCACTACTTATCACTTACTTTCTTATCACTCAGGCATTTTCAATAACTATAGTAACCGAGGCATTGATAGTATTAGTTTCCTTATTCCAGGTCGTTCCTTCCTTCAGGGTTAAAACAAAATCCTTATTAAAGATTAAATCAACAAGCTTTGCCTTAGGAATATCGAGAGTAGCAAAACCGAATTCCAGATTACACTCGTAGGTTGATCCATCCTTTTCAAAGGTTTCTCTACCGCTTGTAATTTTACCTATGGGGCTCATTAATTCGTTTACATTGAGTTGTAAAAGCGCATCTAAATTAGCCTTTCCATCAATATCAATCAGCCACGAACGGATATTAACACCAGCCGTAGCACCAAATGACAATAAGGTCTTAGATTTTTCCCATTTAGGCTCCTGACCATAGGTTGGTATGCTTACTACCCTGAAACTAATCAGAGTGGAACTGTTTTTTTTAATCTCTCTGAGAATACCCGGAAAAGCTCCCCATGTCCCTCCTGAAGTGCTTCTGTCTGTGTTATATAAAATAGGACCTGATATAGCTGATTTTTGGAATAGTTCTTTCTTTTTAATTTTCAGATCTGATCCGCAGCTTGCAATAGCATTAGAACATAATGGCCAGCCTAATTTATTTTTGAGTTTATCTTCCGATTTATCTTCCGATTTATCTCCCGGTGTAAAGCTAAATTCATGGTCTGTTTCGTTTTCAAAATAGATAGAGATATTATTTGCAGCAACAATGGCAGGTGTTCCCTGATGTACGTGAATCTTAAGAGAACAGTTTCCGGTATCCCCACGGCCTTTGAGACTAAAAATATCTATCAATTCTGTATTACTGCCGGCTTTCAAGTAATAATCATCGGAAGTGTCATGTTTAGAAGAGTTATTATACTTGCTAAAGGAAGCATCATCTGTACCCAGCTGAAACTCTCCAATATCCGGGCCATCCACATAACTGACCTTTATCCTTCTGTATGAATCTCCCCAATGTGAATTGACATCGGAAACAGAGTGTAGATCCAGGATATCTCCCGGTTTTATCTCCGGCTTGCTGTTCACATGATCATGCTGCCAGTCCTCTGATGAACCGCTGGTTAATTTAATAGGTCTCTGTGTTTTGTTCTCAATATTTGTAAAAAAACATGGATTAGACATAACATTAAGCTCCTTATTTATATTGTAATAGGGTGAATGAAGTTACTTTTTCAGCAAGCGGCTCCGGAGGGCAAAAGGAGAGCCTTGTTGCCCACAAAAGATTTGGTAGAATCTGACCTTCCTTAACTGTCAAGTTTGGGGTCATATATGTAAACATATACCTTTCAATCATTGATTCGGCCACTATTTTTTTCAAAATAACGCTCAGCTTCACCGACTGGTTTTTCCGCTGACACTCCAAAGCCAGTCCAGGTTGAAACTGTTGTTATCTAACCTTATTCGTTAGGCAACTTTATCCACATTAATCCCTGGAATTGCCATAAATTTAAAAGAGGGCGCAATAGCATATTGCGCCCTCTTTTGTCAGCTATTGACAGGCAGCGATCATTTCGTTTCCTGATGGAGTGCAACCTTTTCCATTACTTGTTGCATTGCTTAGTTGTCCTGATGCATCGACTGTAATTTTGTAATTACAACCGGCTCCGCCACCTGACCCCCATGGAGAAGAGGAGCTTGTCCAGTTACAGGTTTTTCCGGCCACGGTAAAGGAAATTGGGGCTGATGGTCTGAATGCATAGGAAATAGTGCCGGAAGCGCCCGGCTTTTCCGGGGTAATAAAATCGGCAACAGTGGTAATATTTACGGTATCTGCAAGTGCAGGCGTTGATAAAAACATTGAAATAATAACAGCAAATATAATCTTTTTCATAATATTCTCCTTTTAATCAGCAATTAAATAGTTTACGAAATAAAATCTTGATTAGTCCTCACTTTCTATCCCTGCTTGCACGATATACAGGGTAAAAAAACCTCAAAGAGCAATCATTGATGACAAAGAGGGAACATCATTTATTATTTTCCCTGATCAGATTTTATTACCCTTCTCGTGCATGCCCCCATCCGGTAATTAACCTCCTTTCCTGTTTTAGAAAAACAGTAGTCAATAAAAATAACGATTTCTACAGGAAAGGTATGACCTTCCCTGAACCTTTCAGTGATTAGCCGGAATTTACTGACCAATACTTCAAATCTATGACCTTTTGAAATTTATTTTTTTGGAGGGGCAATAGTGCTTGAAAAGATTAAAATCAGGGAAAAAGAGTGGAAATGATATGAACAGGGGGATACTTTTTTAAGATTTCTCCCTGCCGTCGAAATGGCATGATTATTTGTAATGAGGAAAACCTGAGCCATCGATTCCCGGTCAAGTGGACAATGACGGATAAAAACATTCCCGTCCCTCCCCCTTTGCATTATCAAATATCTTGTGATAACCTGCAAATATCCTGAAATAAAATCCGAGAAAGGGTGGCCGGCATGAATTTATAGTGTAACATTTTGGTTTTACCCCAAGGGCACTTCCTTCGGGGCGCACAGTGCTTTCAAAAAATCCTGGTTTCACCCGCAGGTTAAGCGGGCATTTTTTGAATGTGTTGTGGAATCAAAAGGTTGCGCTGGAAATCGTGATCCAACTACCCTTTCCCGGACTATTAATTTTCACATCCTATCCATGGCAATACTAATCGTTGACGATTCAGCAAGTATCAGGGAAATAACGGGAGATATCCTTGCTTCCGCCGGGTACAGCGACATATTAACTGCCGCTTCCGGTGAAGAAGCAATGGAAATACTTGCCGCAAATAAAGAAAACAGGATAGACCTCATCCTCATGGACATGGTCATGCCCGGGATGGGAGGCATTGAAGCATGCCGCATGCTCAAGGAAAGTAAAGAGCACCACTATATTCCCGTCATCATGGTTACCGCCATTAATGATATGAACAGGCTCAAACTTGCCTTTGATGCAGGCGTCAACGACTATATTCATAAGCCTGTCAATAATATTGAGTTGCTCTCCAGGGTCAGGGCCGCCCTGGGCCTTAAATCGGAAATTGACAAGAGGCAAAAACATGAGAGTGAACTGCTGGACCTTACCGGTGAACTTAAAGAAACAAACGAGAAACTGAGATACTTCGAAAAAGCCATCGACAATATGCAGATGGGACTGACCATCGCTGATCCCGATGGAAAAATCATGTACTGCAATCCTGCCGAAGCAAAAATGCATCGATACAGCCCGGAAGAACTCATCGGAAAGGACGCCAGGATTTTTGCGCCGAAAAAACTCTGGAAACCGATGGAAAGAAAAAAACTTAAAGAAATCGGAAGTTTCAGGAGAGAAACGACGAACCTGAGAAAAGACGGCACCACCTTTCCTGTTCAACTGCTATCGGATATTGTGCTTAACGACGACAATGAGCCCATTGCCATTGTAACGACCTGTGACGATATTACGGAAAGAACGGAAGCGAAAGAAGCCCTTAAAAAAGCCCATGGCGAACTTGAAGAGAGAGTCAGGGAAAGGACAAAAGCGCTTTCCGACGCCAACATCCTGCTGAAAGACGAGATCAGCGAGCGCAGAAAAGTGGAAGAATCGCTCAGGGTAAGTGAAAATGAATTACGCAGCCTCTTCCAGCAATTCAATGCCCTTCTTGAAGCCATACCCGATTCTCTCATCCTTTTCGGCCCCGACCTTCATATCCTCTGGTCCAATCATGGCGCGATAAAAATATTCGGTTTAAAGAAAAAGGAAGAGCCGGGCAAGCCCTTTGCTATTATAAACAGGATTTATGAGGACCTGGATGAATGGCCCGTAAAAAAATGCTTTGAAAGCGGTCACGAAGAAAGTGACGAAATTTCCATGGACGATGGAAAGATGCTTCATATCCGTGCCTTTCCCGTAATTGATGAAAAAGGACGGGTAAACAACGTGCTTCAATTTTTAATCGACGTTACCAAAACAGCTAACCTCCAGGCAGAAGCAATGAAAGCAGGCCACCTGGCATCAATAGGGGAACTTTCCGCCGGCGTTGCCCATGAAATAAACAATCCCGTCAACGGCATTATCAACTGCGCCCAGCTCATTGAAAAAAAATGTGAAGGAGCAGAAAAAATAGAAGAACTGGCATCAATGATAATAAAGGAAGGAAAACGGGTGGCCAAGATCGTAAAGGCCCTGCTTTCCTTCGCCAGGCACAGGGGAGACAAACTGGAAGCCATGAGTCTTGAAGCCGTTTTGCGCGAATCACTTGCACTGACCGAGGCCCACCTTAGAAAGGACGGCATTACACTCCATATTGATTTTCCCGAAGACCTGCCACTGCTCACAGCCAATGATCAGCAAATAGAACAGGTCTTCCTCAACCTTATTAATAATGCAAGGTACGCCCTCAATAAAAAGTATCCCCATGACGATAAGAAGAAAGTCCTGAAAATCAAGGCAAAGACCTTTAAGCGGGATAAAAATCTCTACGTGAGAACAGTCTTTCATGACAGTGGCCCGGGTATAGAAAAAAAGGTCCTTAACAAGGTCATCAACCCCTTCTTTACAACCAAGCCCCCCCGGGAGGGAACGGGCCTTGGCCTCAGCATCAGTCACGGTATTATCATTGACCACGGTGGGAACCTTTCTATTGACAGCAGGGAAGGCCAATATACAAAAATCATTATTGAACTTCCTGCAAGAAAAGAGGAACGATGAATTCCATTCTTGTTGTCGATGATGAAAAAATACTCCGCTTTACCTTCCAGGAGTTCCTTGAAGAGGGAGGATATGCTGTTGTAACGGCCGGTAACTATAGGGAGGCCCTCGAAAAACTTAAAGAAAAGTCTTTTGATCTCATCATTACCGACATCATACTGGGCGGGAAAACTGGCCTTGATCTGCTGGAAAAAATCAGGGAAATGGAACTCACCTGTCCCGTAATCGTGCTGACCGGTTATCCTGATATTGAAACGGCCACAGAAGCGGTGAGATTAGGCGCATTTAACTATCTTTCCAAGCCTGTCGACCAGGAAATGCTTTTAAATGCCGTCCGTATCGCCATCAAGTACAAGGATTCAAAGGAAAAGGAAGAGAGTTATAAATCAAACCTGGAGGCCATCTATAAAAGCGTTAATGAAGGAATCATCACGGTAGATACGGATTTTAAGATCATTGAACTCAACAAGGCAGCCGAATCCATTTGCGGGCTTACGCGCAAGGACATTGGAAAAAAATACAATACCCTTGCCCGCCCCTGCGGCAGCGGCTGCACAGAAATTCTGAAAAGGGCCGTCACGATAAAAAAACCGGGAGAAGTTCACCGAATTGAATGCCACCGCAGTGACAGACAAAACCAGCTCGTCACAATAACCACGTCACCCCTCATTTATGAAAAGGGGGACTATGCAGGTGCTGTAATGGTCATCTCTGACGAGACACGGCTTGCCGAACTGGAGCGTGATCTGAAGGCAAGAAAAAGCTTTAAAAATATGATCGGTGAAAGTCAGAAAATGCAGGCCCTCTATGATCTCATTGAGAACATCTCAAAAGTCGATTCAACGGTCCTTATCATCGGTGAAAGCGGAACAGGCAAGGAACTCGTTGCCCAGGCCCTCCACTACGGCAATCCTCTCAGAAACGGCAAACCGCTTATATTCATTAATTGTGCCGCTATCCCGGAGAACCTCATAGAAAGCGAGCTTTTCGGCCATGAAAAAGGGGCCTTTACCGGCGCCATTTCGCTCCAGAAAGGAAAGTTCGAGCTTGCCTCAGGGGGAACCCTCGTTTTGGATGAAATCGGCGATATGCCCCTTACGCTCCAGGCAAAACTGCTAAGGGTACTGGAGCAATCGGAAATACAGCGGGTAGGCGGCAAAGAAATTATCCCCATAAATACGAGAGTCATTGCATCAACCAATAGAGATCTTCGCAAGAAAGTTAAAGAAGGAATGTTCAGGGAAGATCTCTACTACCGCCTCAGAGTTATTGAATTAACCATGCCCCCCTTGCGAGAGAGAATGACCGATATCAATCTCCTTGCCAGGCATTTTATTGAACAATTCAGCAAAAAATTTAAAAAAACGATAAAAGGCGTTTCATCGGAAGTACTTAAGGCCTTTATGGATTACCGTTGGCCGGGAAACGTGAGAGAACTTGAACATATCCTGGAACATGCCGCCATTCTTTGCAATGCCCCCGTAATAACCATTGATGACCTCCCGCGCCAGTTTCTTTCCGACAGCCGCAGTGAAGAAGCTGCCCCTCCTTCCCGGGAGGACAAGGAAGACGACCGCATACGGCATGCCCTGAAAAAAACAAAATGGAACAAAACAGAAACGGCAAAAATGTTAAATATGGACAGAAGCACACTTTACCGTAAAATGCAGAAGTATAACATCACTTAAAAACACACCCTTTCAGCAACACCTCTTTTTTCCCCTCATCTGATGCATAACCGGACAATGCAACAAACTGTTGTGCAACAGTTTGTTGCACAACAGCCTCTTTTTCTATTCAGGACATCCACATCCCCTTTAACGCACGCACAACCCATTGATATTTAAAGCTTTTTAGACACCCCTCTTTTGATGCCCTTTGGCATACATATTGTTCTTAGTAAAGACAGGAAGAGGTATGTCATGAGCAAAGTAAAAAAACCGGATAACAAAAAAACAGAGAAAGGAGCCGGAAAAATGAAAAACTGTCCTTTGATCAAAAAACCCTTCGAGGAATGCTATTGCATGAATATGAGCAGCATGAAAATTTACGATGCCATTTATTACTGCGGCAACAATTACAAGCTCTGTCCCATTTATAAAGAAAAAGCAGCAATCCCTAAAAAAACATACAGAAAGTCAATTTGTAAAAGTAAAAGGTAAAAAGTCATGATGGCTCCTTTTAAAAAAAGTATTCTCCCTCTATTGCTCGCCCCATTATTCTCTCTTATGCCTGCTATGGCCCTGGCCTGGCCCAATGATGCAGACTGGATAGCCATTTACAGAGGGGTGGACCCCGTCGACGATACGCTTAACGATGCAGCAGGCTCGCGGGACATTGTAGGAGACACGACAACACCCTATCCTGCTGCCTATATATCTAACGACGGCACATACATCAATTTCCGCATCCGCCTCGACGATGACCCCCTCAACAATCCACGAACAGCACTGGACCCCTTTGGATGGGGTTTCATCATTGATACGGACCAGAATGCCGATGACTACGAATGGATGGTCATGGTTGATGGTATTTCCGAAGAAATCTACCTTGCCGAGAATACCCTTAAAACAGGCACAGGTGATCCCTCAGACAAAGCCGAAGTCATTGCTACACCCACCTGGCCGGAAGCAGCCGTACTGAACAGCAATTACAGGGTCGTAACAGCCGATTCCACATTTAACGGGGATACAGACTATTTTCTCGACTTTCGCCTTAATTATACAGATTTTAAAGCAGCTACAGGCATTACTGATTCAACACCGGTCAGATATTTTATGGGAAGCTCCAATAGCGCCCAGACACTGGCCTCTGACCTCGTTGCCGCCTCGGACCTTTATGCCGGGCTTAGTGAAACCGTACTGCCTACGGGCCCTCAGCCCACAACAGGCAGTGCAAAATTCGCTGCTGACCTGGCCGGCACAGGTGATGTGACAGAAATTTACCCCGGCGACACCATTTATATAAGAGTTGATGATGCAGACCGGAACAGCATGGCTTCCGAAGCGGAGACAATCACCGTAACAATATCGGCCCCCAGCGGAGACAGTGAAACCGTCACAGTCACAGAAACGGGGATTAACACAGGCATTTTTACGGGTTCCATAGTTTCTTCGGGCGCTGCGCCAACAGTTAGTGACGGCACACTGCAAGTAGAGGCCATTGAAACAGCTACCGCAACCTATACAGATGCTGTTGATGCCGCTCTCAATGAAAACCAGTCACGCACCGATACACTCACCGTTTTACCGAGCGCTGATCTTGAGCTTACAAAAACGGTAAGCAACCTCACACCCAACGAGGGAGACCCTATCAGCTATCGTCTTTCTCTTATCAATACCGGCCCCAGCAATTCGTCAGGTGTGCAGGTTTACGACCCGCTGCCTGCCGGCGTCACCTATGACTCTTACAGTGGTGATGGAACCTATAACTTTTCAACAGGCATTTGGACCGTTCCCCCAACACTTAGTGGTTACAGTTCCATTCTCTCTATTAATGCAACGGTAGATTCCGGAACAGCCTATTCGACAATAACAAACTTTACGAATATTACAACAGCCGGACAACTTGATCCCATCAGTGCAAACAACTCGGATTCAGCATCGATCACTGTGGCAGGCGCCGACCTGAATCTTACGAAAAGTGTCGACAATGCAACGCCCAATACAGGTGACACGGTAATTTTCACCATTACCGTCACCAATGAGGGCTTAAACAATTCGAGCAACATCGAGGTAACGGACCTTCTTCCGGCGGGACTCTCCTTTGTGTCCTACAGCAGTTCAACGGCTTACAACAGCGGCACAGGCCTCTGGAACGTGGGCGATCTTACCGTTGGAGCAAGCAGCACCCTGAAACTGGCAGCAACAGTAACGGCAGGAAGCGGCTCACTTATAAGCAACACGGCCCATATTACCGCCACAGACCAGGCCGATCCCCATGCAGCCGACAACAGCGCTTCAATCTCTATTTCGGTAGGCGGTACCGACGTGGCTGTCACCAAAACGATCAACAATGCAACACCCAATGAGGGTGAAGGAATCTTCTATACACTTACCGTCACCAATAACGGTAATAACGATGCAACGGGGCTGGCTGTTACCGATAGCCTTCCTGCGGGGGTCACCTATCTTTCAGATTCGGGAGGCGGCAGCTACAACAGCGGCAGCGGTCTATGGACTATAGGCAACCTCGCCAACGGGGCAAACACCTTTCTAAATATCTCGGCAACAATCGATAGTGGAACGGCAGGCACTTCCATCAGTAATACGGCCTCCCTTTCAGCCATCGATCAGCTCGATCCTGTAAGCGGAAACGATTCATCCGCTGCTTCACTAACCGTTCAAAAAGCGGATTTGGCCATTACCAAGGCAGTCGATAATTCAGGGCCGAACGAGGGTGACACCATCAATTATACGGTTACCGTAAACAATAACGGCCCCAATGAAGCAACAGGAATAGAGGTAACAGACAATCTTCCGGCAGGAGTGACCTATGTTTCATACAGCTCAACTCAGGGAACCTACAATAGTGGAACCGGTCTATGGAACATCACTTCCATAGCCAATCCCGGAACGGCAGTACTTACCCTGACGGCAACCGTCGATACGGGAACGGCACTTACATCCATCACTAATACAGCCTCCCTGAGCGCAGCAGACCAGGTGGACCCTGTCAGTTCAAATAATACAGCCACAGCTTCTATCTCCGTTGGCGGTGTCGATCTTGAAATCAGCAAGAGCGTAAACAACCCTGTTCCCGGCGAAGGTGACGCCATTACCTATACCGTTACAATTGTTAACAACGGCCCCAATGATGCCGACGGCATTGTCATAAAAGATATGGAACCGGCCGGTGTCTCATTCGGGACCGTCACCGTTTCACAGGGAAGCTGGAATGGCGGTCAATCAAAGTGGACCGCAGGCACTCTTGTTAACGGGGCTTCAGCAACGATGACCATTGCCGCCACCGTCGATGCGGGAACAACGGGACAGACCATTAGCAACACGGCAAGGGTAACAGAGGTGGATCAGACGGACTACGCCCTTGCAAATAACGTTTCTTCTATCGACATTGAAGTGGGAGGTCTCGACCTCGCCATCTCAAAGACAGTGAGCAATGCCACACCGACCATCGGCGATACAGTGACCTATACCATTACCGTAAGCAACAACGGTCCGGCAGATGCAACGGGTATTGAAGTAACGGATAATCTCCCATCGGGCGTGACCTTCACTTCCTACAGCGCCACCCAGGGAAGCTTCAATAACGTAAGCGGTCTCTGGACTGTCGGCGGCATTACAGCCGCCGCTCCCAACACAGCATCGCTTTATCTCCGGGCAACTATCGATTCAGGCACAGCCGGCTGGAGCATTACAAACAGCGCCCACCTTTCGGCCGTCGACCAGAATGATTCCGATAATAGCAACGACAGCGCTTCAGACTTGCTGGTCGTACAGGCGGCCGATCTTTCCATCGTCAAAACAGCGGACAATTCTACACCCGATGAGGGCGACAGCATTAGCTATACCATCACCGTCACCAATAACGGCCCGCACGATACGACAGGTGTGGAGATCACCGATTTACTGCCTGCCGGTGTTACATACCAGTCCTACAGTTCAACCTTCGGAAGTTACAGCAGCGGACCGGGGCTGTGGAACATTGGCAACCTTGCCAAACTTTCCAGCGCTGTTTTAACAATTAGAGCATCCGTCGATAACGGCACGGGAGGATCAAACATTACCAACACAGCCTCAATAACCGCCTCCGGCCTTGCAGACACAAGCAGTGCAAACGACAGTTCGTCTTTTGTCATTACGCCCAGAGCCATGCCGCTCATCACACTGGCAAAACTGGTGGCAGCCATATCGGATCCCGTCAACGGCGGGACCAATCCCAAGGCCATTCCCGGCGCCGTTATGGAATACACCCTATCAGCAACCAACACGGGCCTCGGCGTTGCCGATGCAGACACCGTTATTATTACCGACGCCATCCCTGCCGATACGGAGTTCTACGCCTGGGATATGGGCGGATGGCCCGTCATCTTTAGCAACGGCGCTACGGCAAGCGGTCTTACTTATACCTTTACTTCCCTCGGTGACGGAGGCGACAGCATCGAATTCCTCGATTCAGACGACAATCCCATGACACCGACAGCCGGTTTTGACGCCGCTGTGGCAAAAATAAAGATTACCTTCGGCGGAAGCTTTAATGCCTCCGATGGAACAAACCACCCCTCATTCAGCCTGAAATTCAGAGTGAGGATTAAATGAGCGGAGGAACTGATTTATGAAAGGGATTAAATTCATAGCGGCGCTCATTCTGCTAATCGCCATTAGCCCCCTTTCTTCATGGGCAGCGGGCACACCGGCAGGCACAAATATATCCAATAGCGCAACCGTCACCTATACCGTTGACACAACGGATTACAGTATTACAAGCCTGCCCGCTAACATTACCGTTTCTGAACTGATAAACATCAATCTTCTCTGGCAGGATTCAGGCCCCGTCAGGGTGTCATCGGGCGATTCAGGCCAGGCGCTTACCTTTCTTGCCGCCAACAGTGGAAACGGGAGTGAAACTTACGATCTTTCGGCAAATTCGGCCCTTGGCACGGCAGATTTTAATCCCCTTTTAAGCGGCATCTATTTCGACAGCAACGGCAATGGTACTTACGATGCGGGAACGGACATTCAATATGTGGCAGGCGTCAACGAGCCAACCCTTTCTCCCGATGCAGCCATAACGCTATTCCTTGTAAACGACATTCCACCATCACTTAACGATGGTGATTCAGGTGACAGCGAACTGACCATCACCTCTCAAACAGGATCAGGGCCGGTGGGAACAATTATTGCCAATGGCGGCGACGGCGGTCTCATTGACGCCGTCATCGGCGCCTCAGGAGGAAGGGCAACGACAAGAGGCAGCTACATCGTCTCCACACTGGATGTGGTCATCAATAAATCAGCTGTCGTAACAGACCTGTCGGGCGGCTCCACTGCCATGACGGGTTCAACCATCAGCTATACACTTTCTGTCTCCGTCACAGGAACGGGGACAGTAACGGGACTGGTCATAAATGATCTGATTCCCGCAAATACAAGCTATAAGGCAAACACATTAAGGCTAAATGGAAGTGCGCTCTCCGACGCCGCCGACAGTGATGCAGGCGATGTGGGCATAAGCGCCGCCAACACGGTAACCGTAACGCTAGGCAATGTAACAGGCGGCTCGGCCGCTCAGGATATAACTTTCGACGTCACTATAAACTAACGGAGGGATTGAAATGAATAAACAGGTCTTGACAGCACTGGCTCTCATATTGCTCTTACCGATCAGCACTTTTGCAGCCGATCCGGGCAGCATAGAGCTAAGGTCAGCGGCAGAAGTGGAAATGAAGACAAGCAATGAAAAAGGAGAAACCGAAATAAAGAGGGTAAATGCCGAAAAAGCGGAAGTTTATCCCGGTGATGAGGTGATCTTTACAACACATTACAGGCATGTCGGTGAAAAACCGGCTGACAATGTAGTCATCACCAATCCTGTGCCAAAACACATGACTTACGTCGGCAAGAGTGCAAAAGGAAAGGACGGCTTAATCCGCTTTTCCATTGATGGAGGGGAAAAGTACGACATCCCTTCCCGGTTGAAGGTGAAGACGGCTGACGGCGGGGAAAGAGTGGCAGACCCGGCTGAATATACCCATGTCAGGTGGATATTCAGCGCTGATTTAAAAAAAGGGGATGCAGGCCATGTTTCATTCAGGGCCAAGCTTAAATAAACAAACAAACTTATAAACTTTTAAGCGAATTCAGGAGGGTTGAAATGAAAAAGAATATAAAGAAAAAAAGAAGCCTGGTAACAACTCACAAAGCAAGACAACTCAGTTTTAGAACAAATCCTGTGAAAACCGGTTGCGGCAGGTTCCCCAATCTTCCGCCTCCCGACGATGAAGTAAGGATAGCAATAAAAAGAACCGACTTTAAAGAAACTTACAAAAACAACCATAAGCAGGAGGAGAAAATGAAAACACTAAAACGATACAGTATGGCAGCGCTGGTCATTCTATCTGCGCTGGTCATCGTCATGCCGCAGCTGGCCTATGCCGTCGGCACCCCGGCCGGGACGGTCATAGGCAACAGGGCCTATGTCGATTACCAGGTAGGCGGTATCGATCAGACGCAGATAGGAAGCTCGGTGGCCGGTAACTCATCGGGCGCCGGAAGTGACACAACCTTTACCGTCGACAAGATGGTCGATGTTACCGTTGCGGCAGGGGCAGGGGCCACCGTCTTTGCAAACCAGACTTCAGCGCCACTCGTCTTTACCGTCACCAATACGGGTAATGCAGCCATGTATTTTGCCCTTTCATCGGCTGAAGTTACCGACGTAAACGCAATCCTCACGATCCAGCCCGAACTCTGGCTCGACGTTGATGCAAGCGGAACGGTATCGGCTGGAGATGTTCAGTATGTGGATGAAAGTACTTTCGGAACCTTTTCAGGTAATGAGACCTTCCAGGTTCTCGTAACAGGTGATATCTCGGCAGGGGCACTCAATGCCCAGACGGCGACAGTCAACCTCTTTGCCAACGCCTATTCGGCAATTGGCGTTGAGGCAGTCGGCGGCGGTGCAGCGGGGACAGGAAATGCCATTGCTTTAGCCGACGATGACGCCGACGGCGCAGGAGCGGATGATGCGGCAAATAACGGCGCCGACTTTGCCGTTAATACTTACACCGTATCAGGGGCAACGCTGACTATCACCAAAACGGCGGCTGTTTACTCAGATCCCGTTAACGGCACAGCAAGTCCTGTCGCCATGCCGGGAGCCGTTGTTACTTACAGCATTACCGTCGCGAATGCAGCCGGTGGCGCAAATGCCACCAATGTTCAGGTTGCCGATCTGCTCGACACAGCCAATCTGACCTTTGCAACCCAGTTCAATGACGGCGTCGACGCCTGCGCCGCAGGTGAAGGGATAGTCATTAACAACGTCTGTAATGACCATGGTGATGCTGATGGAAGTGATTACAATGTAACGACGGCAAATACGGTTACCCTGTCGGGCCTTACCGTCAATGCGGGGGCCAGCACAACCATCAAGATCCAGGTAACCATCAACTAAGGTTACGGGCAAGGAGTCAAAGTGAAAAGTGTAATCGGCATAAGAGCGTTAGGAAAGCGCATGGGCAGGGCCTTAAAGGCCTTGCCTTGCGCCGTTTTGCGCGCTTTTGCCCTTTCTTTTTCACAATTAACCTTTAATCCGGGCAGGCAGGCCGGTCTGACCCTCCCTCCGGCCCGCCTCTCTCAATCCATATCCTTTAGGGGCTATGGATTGAGAAAGGCCTTTATCCTGTTCATTATCCTCGTAGCGGCGCCGGGAATATCCCTGGCGGCAACGCCGGCAGGGACCGTCATCAGTAATACAGCGACGGCGCAATTCTCAGTCTACAGTTCTGCACCCATTACAAAACCATCCAATACGGTTGATGTGACAACAGTCACCTACCACACACCTTCACAGATAGAATTCATGCAGTATGCGCCTGCCCATCCGTCGCCGGACAATATTCTTGTCAATAATACGGATTATGCAAGCGGTGGAAGCGGTGGTCCCTTTGTTTCACTGCCGGCGCCGACCCCTTTCGGCTCGTCAACACCACTCGATCTGTCAAATCCTGTTCCCCTTATCACTTCAAACCTCTTTCATGCAGGGAACATCATCTTTATAAGGCTTACCGATCTCGATCAGAATGCAGACAGCCTTCTCATGGAGACCGTTACCCTTACGCTGACAAACAACGGAACAGGCGACACAGAGGTACTGCGGCTATACGAAACCGGCACCGATACAGGAGTCTTTGCAGCTTACCTTATGACAACGACAGCGGCTGCCACTGCCTATGACGGCAGCCTCTCGGTAACAGACGGTTCGACAACACAGGCGTCCTATACAGACAGTAATGACGGCGCCGATACGACTGCATCGGCTGCCCTCGTCGATCCCTTCGGCCTCATCTTTAACAGCAATAACGGCAATCCCGTCGACGGCGTAACGGTAAGCCTCATCGATGCCTCAACAGGGCTGGCGGCCACTGTCTATGGTGACGATGGTGTAAGCACATTCCCCTCAACCGTTACATCGGGCGGAACAGCCACCGATTCGGGGGGAACAAGCTATACCTTCTCCACCGGCAGCTACAGGTTTCCCTATCTTCTGCCCGGAAGCTATCGCCTTCTCGTTACACCACCGTCAGGCTATGAAGCGCCTTCAACAGTGAGCACAGCCGAGCTTCAGGCCCTGCCCGGCGCTCCCTTTGCCATTGTCAATCCCGGTTCGAGAGGCGAGGTTTTTATTGTTAATCCCGGCCCGGCCCTTCATATCGATTATCCCGTCGATCCACTCATTACAAGCCTTTATGTGCGGAAAAAGGCCCTCAAGTCCTTCGTTTCCCATGGTGATTTTCTGCAATATGAAGTTGAGGTTATTAACGGTACCGTCGCGGATATTACCAACACAACCATTTCAGACGTGCTTCCCCAGGGCTTCAGATATGAAAAAGGCTCTCTCAAAACAGGCGGAGTAAAGGGAAATGAACCCCTTATCTCACCTGACGGCAGGACCCTTTCCGTTAATATAGGGACGCTGGCAACGGGCGCTTCCCGTAAGCTTACCTATGTTACGGAAGTTGCCTCAGGCGCAAAAAGAGGAGAGGCCCACAACATTGCAAAAGCTGCCGGCGACGGCGGCATGGAATCAAATCTGGCCAAAGCGACAGTCACTGTGAAAGAAGCGTTTTTCAGAAGTGAAACCCTCATAACGGGACAGGTCATGGCCGGTCTTTGCGATGAAAAAGAAGCGCCTTTCCCTGTGGAAGGAATAAGGATCTACATGGAAGACGGAACTTCCGTCATCTCCGACAAGAAGGGTATGTTCCACTTTAAAGGCGTCTCAAAAGGAACACACCTTGTTCAACTTGACGTGGACACCATCCCCCCCATGTATGAAGTTGTTTCCTGCCATGAAAACAGCCGTTTTGCCGGAAGGACATTCTCCCGCTTTGTCGACCTTCAGGGAGGGACATTGTGGAGAGCCGACTTCCACCTGGCCCTCAAGCCGAGAATGGCCGGTGAAATATCGCTCCAGCTAAAGAGCCGTTTTAGAAAATATGAAGAGGCAAAGGAAAAAAGTTCTTTCACTAATCTTTCTTCAAGGGAACCTTCACAGCTTATCCTCGATAAAAATACGGACGACCAATCAAGGAAGGAAATGAAGAAAATCATAAAGAACCGGGAACTGGAAAGAGAAAAAAGGATCGTCGACTTGAGCATTCCCTTCTCCATCGGCCAGGTCGATGTAAGAAACATGAGGCTTACCCTTATACTTCCCGACGGCGCGCGCTACCTCCCGGGAAGCACTTTCTATGACAATGAACCGCTGGAAGATCCTTTTATTATGGGCAACTCCCTCACTTATAATATAGGCAACGGCCAAGCGGGAACAACAAGGGAGCTAAAGCTTTCCGCTGCCGTCGTTTCAGGGAAAGGGTACCGGACACTGACAACAAAAACCCTTATTACCTTCGATACGCCTGCAATTAAAAATGTCAGAACACCGCTGGCAGAAAATATTCTCGAAAGTGTGGAAGAGGAAGAGCAGGTAGAAAATCCCGATATTATACTAAGACCCCACTTCCAGCCCATGAGCGCCGAACTCGATGAGGATTACAAAAGACAGCTCGATGATCTCATTGAGGCCCTTAAGGACGCTTCCGTTACCCACATCTATGTAACAGGACACACAGATTCCCTGGCTATTCGTAAAAGGTCCAGAACCGTCTATGCCGATAATTATGAACTCTCCAAAGCGCGGGCCGAAAGTGTGGGCAACTACATAATCGATAAACTCCGTCTCGACCCTTTCCATCTGTCTTTTGAAGGCCGCGGTCCCGACGAACCGATTGCAACGAACAAGACGGAAAAGGGAAGGGCCCTTAACCGCCGCGTTGAACTTAAGGTGGAATCGGTAAGGCTGGTCCTTTGGTCACATCTTGATCATGTTAAAGATGAAAGCCCTATTGAAAAAGTCGAAACAGAGGGACTAAGGCCCGGCGAGACATGGCAAGAGCCTAAAAAAATAGAAGTGGCAAGTGATTTTGAAAAAGCCCTGAGAGACGACAGTCCCGGCTTTAAGTGGCTATGGCCAAAAGCGGATTATTATCCTGCCATCCCCAGTGTCAAGGTAAGCATAAAGCATGATTCTTCAAACCTCGTCATGCTCTATCTCCATGGCGAGAAGGTAAATTCAGTCAACTTTGAAGGCATCACGAAAAGCGCTGATGGAAAAGTTTACAAAAGTACCTGGCTCGGCGTCGATCTCAGGGAAGGTGAAAACAGGTTTTTGGCCAAACTTATCGATAAGGAAGGTAAGGAACTGGACCGTATGGAAAGGACCCTCCACTACGCCGGGCTCCCTGTGAAAGCAACAATTGCCGAAGAAAAATCTTTCCTCCTGGCTAACGGCAAATCATCACCTCTTATCGCCGTAAAACTGACCGATAAAAATGGAGAGCCTGCAAGAGAAGGGCTTATCGGGCAATTTACAGTCGATCCGCCTTACCTTTCCAACGATTTTAACGAAGAGGTCAATAAAAAAGGCATTGGAGGAGGCAAAAAAGAATTCTACCGCTACAAGATTGAAAAAGAGGGTATTGCCTACATCAAGCTCGCTCCCACCACGAAAACGGGCGAAGTGGTTCTCAGGTTCAGGCTCGATAATGGCATGGAAGAGGCAAGAAGCTGGCTCAGTTCCGAGGCCCGCAACTGGATACTCGTCGGTTTCGGTGAAGGAACGGCAGGCTACAATACACTAAGCGGCAATATGGAGGCCATCAATGAAAATGATATTGAAGAAGACCTCTATTATGACGGCCGTATCGCCCTTTATGCCAAAGGAAGAATCAAGGGCCGGTGGCTGCTCACCATGGCCTATGACAGCGATAAGCTGAGAGGTCTCGAGAGAGAAAAGCTGCATCAGACCGTCGATCCCGATGCCTATTACACCCTCTATGGTGACGGCAGCGAGCAGCAGCATGACGCCGCCACCGCCGGTGAACTCTTCCTGAAAATAGAAAAAGACAGGTTCTATGCCCTCTTCGGCGATTACGATACAGGCCTCACCAGTACGGAACTCTCACGTTACAGCAGAACCATGAACGGCTTCAAGTCCGAAATGAAAGGTGAGAACTTCGAATACAAGCTCTTTGCCGGCGATACGGCCAATGCCTTTATTAAAGATGAAATCAGGGGGGATGGAACTTCCGGCCTTTACAGCCTTTCCAAAAACAACATGGTCATCAACTCCGAATCTGTTGAAATCGAGGTAAGAGACAGGTTCAGAAGTGAAGTGATCCTCTCTTCGAGAAAGCTCTCAAGGCATGTGGACTACAGCATCGACTACGACGAAGGAACCCTCTTCTTCAGAGAGGCCGTATTCAGCACAGACAGCAATTTCAACCCTGTTTACATTGTCGTCGATTACGAGACCAATAATTCATCGGAAACCGCATTCAATTACGGTGGCCGCGGGGCCGTCAAGTCTTTAGGCGGCGCATTGACGACGGGACTTTCCCACGTCCATGAAGGAACGCCGGGAGGAGAAGGCGACCTCTATGGCTTCGATCTTAAATCCGAACTGACAAAGAGCCTTTCAGTAAGCGGTGAAATCGCCTCCAGCGATTCGGAATACTTCGGTCTTTCCCGCAGCGGCAAGGCCTATCTGGCAGAAATAAGCCACATATCGGACAAGGTCCGGGGAAAACTCTATTACCGGGAGATGGAAGAGGACTTCGGTCTCGGCCAGCAGAGAGGAAGTGAATACGCCATGAAGAAGGCCGGCCTTGAAGGTAACTATCTGATCAGTAAAAACACGGGCCTTTCAGCGCAGCTTTTCAGGCAGTCAAACCTCCTTACCGGCGCCGAGAGAGACCATGGCGAAATGAAGGCAACTTACAGCCAAAAGAAATATTCCCTTTTCGGTGGTTTCAGGAAAGCTGCCGACAAGTACGGCGACGGCACGAGCGATGAATCGAGCCATGTCACGGTGGGCGGAAACCGCACACTTTTTGCAAACAGGCTAAATGTAAGGCTCAACCACGAGCAGGCCCTGGCCGGTGAAAGTGAAAATGCCGATTATCCCTCACGGACCATCATAGGAACGGATTACAAATTGTCTAAATGGACGTCCCTCTTCCTGGATCATGAAATCGCCCACAGCGCCTATGAAAAGTCGCAGGCAACAAGGGCCGGATTTAAAACAAACCCCTGGGCCGGTGGTGAATTCAGTTCTTCACTGGATCGCCGCATCAGTGAAAAGGGCAGCAGGCTTTACTCCAACCTGGGCCTTAAACAGACGGTGCAACTCACCAAAGGCTGGAGCATGGATGCAGGCCTCGACAGGGTTGAGACGATAAGGGAAAAGAACCGGAAGAGCCTTAATACGAGCATCCCCTATGCCACAGGAAGCAGCGAAGACTTTACAGCCATGTCGGCAGGGCTTGCCTACAGTGCGGAAAAGTGGGACTGGACGATGCGGGGTGAAAGGCGTTATGCCGACACTTCCCATAAAACAGGCTTCTTTACCGGCGCCAACGGCGAAGTTCGAAAAGGCCTCGGCCTTGCTTTAGGACTAAAGGCCTTCAAAACAGACTATGACAACGGCGACAGGAGAAGAAATGCCGATCTCCGCTTCAGCCTGGCATCGAGACCGGCCTTCACCAAATGGATAATACTTAACCGCCTCGATCTCATTTATAACGAAGAGGAAAGCAGCAGCCTCCACTATGACAACTGGCGCATCGTCAATAACCTGAACAGCAACTACAAGCTTAACGATAAAATGATGGTTGCCTTCCAGTACGGCGCAAAGTATGTTAATGAAAATATCGATGAAGACGATTACTCAGGTTATACGGACCTCATCGGTCTTGAAGGAATCTATGATGTGACAAAGAAATTTGATGTCGCCTTCCGGGCAAATATGCTTCACTCCTGGCATTCCCATAACTGCGACTACGGCAGCGGCCTCGCTTTGGGCTACAATTTCGCCGAAAACGTCTGGGCCAGCCTGGGCTATAACTTCACCGGCTTTAAAGATAGGGATTTCTCAAAGGCCGACTATACAGCGCAAGGCCCCTACATCAAGTTCAGGTTCAAATTTGACCAGCAGACGGTCAGGGAGTTGGTGAAGGGAACGGAGCTAAGGTAAAATCATTTCCACCGCTGAGAAAGGCAGAGCACACCGGGAAATCTTGCAGCGTGCGCCTGCAGGGGCTTTTAATTCTTTTCTTTCGACAAAATAAACCCATACCGCCAGGGCGGATCAGGACGGTTCGAAAAAGGGGGAAGCAGAATTTAACTGCTTCCCCTCATTAATAGATCATCTCTGGAATACAGACCTCACTGTTGATTATCATCCTCATTTTTATCATAAGTGACTTCAAAGATAAGATTCGCTTCTATCGTATCATTAGCAAAATTCAAATAGATAAACTCATTATATTCTTTAAAGGTACCCGTCAAACCTTCAAACTCTCCAAGCCCGACAACGACCCTTCCTGTGCCGGGAACCGTTGTTTGAACTTTAAGAGGGGGATCAAAATACCTTTCCGTTTCTCCTTTAGCGGCCATATCTTCGATTATTTCAATCAGCATAGCAGGAGATTCAGTTTGAGTAACCAGCAGCGTCCCTCTGCCGGGCACTTTGAACGTCCACTCGACTGCTGCCGTTAGATTACCCGTTGCATCTACCGTGAAGTGCTCCAGTTCGGATGCAAAACCAACAACCTCTCCACTGCTATCGGTAACTTTTGCAAGTGCGGCCAGACCATCAGCAATATTTGGTTCAGACAGATATGGAAGTGATGGAGGAAAAGGTTTCAATAAACCTGCGGGACCGGCGGTTAGCGCAATGAGATAAGGATCAGCATTGGTATAAAAAGTTTCGACAATTTGTCCTTTTTCATTAATAGTCTGGGTAGATGCCAGGGCCCAAAGATTGCTTGATAAAAAACAAAGAAATATAACTGAAAAAACTAACTGCATAATTGTTTTCATTAACTGCTCCTCTAAAATTATTTGTTTAAATTTTCATTAACTGTTCTCAGCAAATTTTTTTCATCCAAATGAGTGCTAAGGCGGTCTATTCTTCCGGCATTGAAAAAAAAATAACAATGTTTCCGAGCCGCCAATAAAAGTAAGATGCAATATGTTCATTTTGCAACCTTTTGTAAATAATTTAAGCTATCTCCCTTTACCCCAAAAAAAAAGCCCGTACCTGATAACACAGGTACGGGCTTTCAATCTCATAAAGTTTTTAGCTCCCCCATTTCATTCTCCCCCATTTTTTTAATTTTTATACATTAACCATTTTCTTTTAACCGTTCCGCAGCGTGCGCCCTGCGCGGGCTTTCGCCGCCTATCCTCTATTCCCGGAAAGGCCCTAGAAGCCGCACTTTTTTCTTAATACTTTTGAAACTCTGTGGGCGCCCTTCTTTGCAGATCCGGAATCCCAATGGATACCATCATAGGTGGTCATCCCTTCATAAGCATCAACATAGTTAATGCCGTCGAGGCTTTCAAAGGCGGCGCGGTGTTTATCCGCCATGAGTCGATAATCATTCTCGGAAATGATGTAACTTATGCCGAAAAGTGCCGCAACCCTCGGCAGATCAATATTTTCCCATGGCATGAGAGACATAACAACAACACACTTTCCCCCATCTCTTGCGGCAATAGCCACATCCATCGCACGCTGAATATAGGCGTCCATATCTTCTTCCGAGCACATAAATGAATGCAGGCAATCATTCACCTGGTCAATAATTACGGCAGAGAGATGGTCAACGCCATCAATCCATGCTGTCTGCATGAGCGCGCTTTCATACTGCGATTGATAACCGAGCCAGCCGGTGCCGGGAACATCATAACTATAGGCGCCTGCCTGGGCCGAATTATGGACCCTGTGATTCTCCTGTATCAATGCATCGCCAAGGTCCAGGTATGAACCGCCTGCCACCGTCATTCCGCCAAAGGGGGAATTAAGGGGCGTGCTTCCTTGCGACCCGGAACCTCCGAGAAGCGCAACAACGGGGTCATCGGGCCAACTAACGGGCTCAAAGGCATTAACAGTTACAGGCATTGACAAAAACAACAGCGCTGCCGAAATAAAGATTCTTTTTTTCATGTTTTTTTCTCCTTTTTTCTTGTGAGGTTTATGTTAATTTATTTTTTATACATAAGTCACTTTTATTTATAAACGAATAAAAGACAAGTTGCAAGCTGCCGCTTCAAAACAACAGAAAAAAGGTGATCCTTGCGCTAATTTTTCCGAACCTCCCGCGTCAAAAGGCAAGCCGCAAACCTGCTGCATAGCCCGATAAATTGAGGCGTATATCAGATCGAAGCCGATTGCCTTCATAATCATAATCCCACCGCCGAAGGCCCGCGTAAATATTGAGGTTTTTCGAAAAAGGATAATTAAGTCCCGTCTCCGCCGTCAGGAGAGACACGTCATATCTGTTTTCGAGGCGCATGCCTCTAAAGTAAAAATTGAAAGGTCCCGGGAATGGCGCTGTAATATGAGCACCCGAGACAATGACATACTGGCTTTTTCTGATGTAACCATATATGTCCTGAAAATAAGCCTTCAGGCTGAGGTCGATCCTTCCCACGCCGGCAAACAGTTCAAAACCCGCCCGGCCTTTAACCCAGAGCCCTCCCCTGACGATAGCCATGTAATTATTAATGGAATAGCGCATCTTTACGTCCTCCCAACGAGGGAAGACGGCGCCATTTAAAATGGGGTCGCCATTAGTGCCACCTGTTGAATCCACATCGTCACCCCTGCCGCCGCTGCCTTCCAGCTCTATAGAGAGCCGCCAGACCCTCATCTCTTCAGGGGTAAGCAAACTGTAATTGACGTTAAAAGAGGGGAAAATAACGTCCTCACTCGTCCCCTCAAAGGTCGGTTCAGCGGGGGGCGAGAAACCGCAGAGCATCAAAAGGGCCGCGCCAAAGAGCGCTAATCTGAAAAATTTATTCATAGAATAGGTAATAATATGCGGGACCAGGTTTTTACAGTTCTTGCCCAAAATTGAACATAATTTTTTTATACATTAATCAACCTTATTTGTAAACCAATAAAAAAACATGTTGCAAGTTGCAGGCTATAAAAACAAAGGGGCGTATCTGCCTGTTTTCGGCAATGGCCACGCATGCCTTGTTAAAACTTTTACCCTTAATATCCTGTTTACATGCGGGTAATAATTTTTTAGTTGGATTTTTCGGCATTATGGCTGCCCATCTCTTGACAATAAGCAGTTTACGGCATAATTTCAGCTTTAGTATTTTATTAGTAATAGTGAATACGCCTGCTATGAATACTCCTTGACAAAAGGGCTATGCATGCTTTAATTTATGTATCTTTTTTGCAACTTTTCAAAGTTAAATAATCAAGAACTTATTTAATTATCGATAGAGTATCTAAACAGGGGAATATTATGAGTGACGTTGTTTTGGTAAATAATAGTGAACGATATAGCGGTCAATATGTTGCTACTAAATCCTTCCTGGACAAAGATGTCATTGCTCACGGTCCAAACCCGTCTAAAGTTTTACAAGCTGCCAAAAAGCCTGGAATTGAACTGCCTGTCGTTTTTTATGTTCCTGAAAATGATGTAGTTCATATTTATTAATGCCTGTTAATAATTGCCCGCCCTGTCTGTGCCTTCTTTCCATCATTAACACATTATTTCAAGAGATCTAAAGAGATGAAATATTTTTTTGGCAGGGTTTAAAACCATTGAAAATCATTTGATCTTTATCCTGAAAACCCTGCCTGTCCCGTCTGAAACGATCCTTTTGCTCTTGCCTTTTTCGTGAGCGCTTCCTAACTTTTCAATGGAAAGACATCACTTTTGTTAATTGACAATAGCGCTGAAAGGTGGTAATTTGCTATCTCGCGCAAACTAAATTGAGCAAAAGATGCACAAAAGAACCTTCCTTATTGCCGTTACCCTCTTTATCCCCTTTTTCTCATCTGACCTGTTCGCACAGGAAAGAGAGGAACTCATGTATTGGGAAACGGAAAACATCATCACCTCTGCCACCAAACTTGCCCAGCGTTTGGAAAAGGCTCCCGCCATAGCCAGCGTCATATCCGGTAAAGAGATCAGGAATATGGGCGCCAGGAACCTGCTCGACGTCCTTAAAAGAATTCCGGGCATGGGCGTATCAATTGTTACGGGCTACGGCAAGTTCGGTGTCGAATCGAGGGGGATTAAAAGCAGCACTTCCGAAAAGGTACTTCTTATGATTGACGGACACAAGGTCAATGAATCCATCAGGGGAACGGGCATCTGGCACTTTGGCGACATGACCGTTGAAAATATCAAACAGGTCGAGGTGATCAGAGGCCCCGGCTCAGCTGTTCACGGCGCCAATGCCTTTGTTGCCGTCATCAATGTCGTAACGAAAGACGCAAAAGCCATTGACGGCGCCGACATAAGGGTTGGAGGCGGAAGCTTTGACACCAGGCATTATAATCTTTTGGCAGGCAAGCCTAAGTCTGACAAGTCAAAGCTCGAAATAACCGGCATGGTAGACTATTTCGACACGAATGGAGAAAAGCTGCATGTGGATAAGGATGCGGACGGCAGAAGCGGCAAGACTGATGGCCAGGCTGAAAAAACGGATACCGCCCTGAAAGTCTCCTATGGAAATTTATCATTTAGCGGACGCTATCTGGACAGGACCGATGGCGGCTACATCGGTTCTGTTAAGGTCTTGAGTGACGAAACCCTTTTTGAAACAACTCATTACTTCGGAGAGCTTAGATTCAGCCATAAAGTAAGTAGCGAGATCGAGTTCCATATGAAAGGATATTATGATGAATATAAATGGTCATCATATATTGAGGTGTTGCCTGAGGATTCATACCCTCCCTACGGTATAATCGGTACTCCCGAAGTTAAAAACCGAACAACCGGATCGGAGGTACAGTTAGATTATTCCATTGGAGAGAAAAATACTCTCACTACAGGTATGCTCTACGAGAAGATCGAGCAATTTGATGTAAAGCAGAGCTTAAACTTTGACCCGGGAACCGGGACCACTTTCAGCTTTCTCAAAGACTTCACTTCCTCGGCCAACTGGAACCGGAACGTGAACAGGTATGTTTCGGCCCTTTATCTCCAGGACGTCTGGAAGATCACGCCGGGAACCGAAGCGACCCTTGGCGTCAGACATGACCGTTACAGCGACTTCGGCAGCACTACTAACCCGAGGCTCGGCCTGGTGTGGAGACATTCAACAAAGACGATAGCCAAAATCCTCTATGGCGAGGCCTTCAGGGCTCCCAGCTTCGTAGAACTCTATAACGATAACAACCCCGTCCAGAAAGGCAATGCCGACCTGAAACCGGAGAAGATAAGGACCTTTGAGGCATCGCTGGAGTCCGGTTTTTTTGAAAAATACCGGACGAAACTGACCTGGTTCCACAGTGAGATAAAGGACCTCATCAGAGAGAGAAAAACGGACTGGCGCTATGAAAATCTCGATGAAGCCGTAGTGGACGGCATAGAGGCGGAATGCACACTCTACTTCAATGAGGCTTCTAATCTTCACCTCAACTACACCTACCAGAATCCCCGGGAGAAAGACAGCGGCGACAGGCTGCCTGACGTGGCCGCGCAGAAGGGAAATGTCGGATTTAACCTGGCCCTCGGCAGGTATGTCAACGCCAATGCCAATCTTTTGGTAGTGGGGCCAAGGCCGAGGGACAGTAATGATCCGAGAGAAAAAGTGAACGGTTATGAGGTCGTTGATCTCACCTTGATAGCGAAGAACTTCTTTAAAAACCTGGAAATAAGGGGGTCCGTCTACAACCTTTTTGACGAAAAATATGCCGATCCTGAAAAGTATACTGAACAGGCGCAAAGGGATATAGAGACCATCTCCCTTAATTTACTTGGAAGTGATTTTCCCCGTGAAGGGCGCTCCTTTGTCCTTGAAGCAAGGTACAAATTTTAGCGTACAGTCGTTGAGGGTAGTTTCCGGTTTGAAGTAAAGAAGACGCAGGTGTTGCCGCTCTTGAAAGTTACGAAAAGGCCGGGTCCCTGTAGCCGCTATTGATAACTTTACGGCAAGAATCAGTGACGGCCCGCATGCTTATAAATGCGGAGTGATCTCTGCAATCAATCAAAAGGCTGAACGGCGCGGCATAAGCACAGGGATATGAGCAAAAAAAGCAGCGCAACCTATGTTAAAAGGAGCAGTAATTGCAGATAAACAGCGCAGGTATTATTGGCACAGGTTCATACCTCCCGGAAAAGAAAGAGTCAGTTGATGATTTCCTGAAAAAGGGGGCTGGCAGAGAACTGATAGACAAATGGGGCGTCTTTGAGCACAGGGTTATGGGCGTTCATGAAACGGTTACCGATATGGAGGCAGAGGCTGCCAAAATAGCGATAAAAAGGGCGGGATTAAAGCCCGAAGATATAGAGCTTATTATTGGGATAACTGCGCTTTCCGAAGAGGTAAACCCTCAAAATGCCTGTCTGACCCAGCAAAAAGTGGGCGCTGTCAATGCGGCAACCCTGGCAATGGACCTGTCCTGCTGCGGCGCCATACCGGCAATGATCACAGCCGGTAATTTTATCACCCTGGGGCAGTACAAATATATTCTCCTCGTCGCCTCATGCAACCTTACCCGGGTATCGGATGACACCGATCCGGCAAGCTATGTGGTACTGGGTGACGGCGCATCGGCAATTGTTATGGCTAAGGGAAGAGATGACCGTGGAATTATCTCCTTTGATATGGAAACGAAAGGTGAATTTTTCAGCAACTGCGGCATTAAGATAAAAAGACCGAAATTATATGAAGAAGAGCCGTCATATATAAAAACCCCATCGGAAAGACTGCTCTTCTTTATTGATTATGATGAAACAAATACAAGCTCCAAACTGAACAGGTATGCATTTCAATCGGTTCCTGATTCTGTCAATAGAACGTTAAAAAAGGCGGGTATGACTGCTGAAGATATTGACCTTTTTATATCACATCAAAATGTTGCTGCTCTGTGCGGAAAGTGGGTTGAAATGCTGGAAATTCCTATGGGGAAAGCTCATTTTACTTATCAGAAGTGTGGAAATATGAGCGCTGCAAATATTTGGGTAAATCTCGATGAGGCTATTCAGGAGAACAAACTTGGCGATGGAAATATTGTCGTCTTTGCAGGTCAAGGCTCAGGCTTTCATGTAGGATCTTTAGTAATGAAATGGGGCTGAAAAAAATGACGGCAGCCGATCTGATAGTGAAATACCTGGAGCAGCTGGGTGTGGAGTACATTTTCGGGGTTCCGGGGGGGGCGCTGGAGCCTTTATATGAAGCAATGAATAAAAGTAATAAAGTAGAGGCCATACTTGCCAAGCATGAGTGCGGGGCCGCTTTTATGGCAGGCGGCTACGCCAGAGTAAGCGGCAGGATCGGTGTTTGCTGTGCAACGACAGGACCGGGGTCTACAAACCTCATTACCGGTGTTGCCTCGGCCTATTGCGATTCCATACCGCTTCTGGCAATTACGGCCCAGGCGCCCACAATGACCTTCGGAAAAACTGCATTCCAGGAAGCATCACCTTTGGGCGTAGACATTATCGATATATTCAAGCCCTTTACGAAATACAGCGCCATGGTGTTGAGGAGAGAAAAAGTTGGAGAGATGCTGAGGCAGGCGCTGAGAAATGCCCTGACGGGCCGAAAGGGGCCTGTCCATCTGAATATACCGCTCGATATAATGAGAGAGGAAGTGAGTGAAGCCATAATCCCGTCAAAACAATTCCTGCCTGATATAAAAGTTACCCATAACGAAGGCATTAAAAAAGCTGCCGCTCTTCTCATGGAGGCTGAAAACCCTGCCGCCTTTATCGGCCATGGGACCCTGGTTTCCGGGGCGGCCCATGAGATACTGCAAATGGTTGAGCTGCTCTCCATGCCTGTTGCCACAACGCCCAAAGCGAAAGGGCTGTTTCCCGAGGACCATCCCCTTTCGCTGGGTGTGCTCGGCATAGCCGGATCACCCCAGGCCGATGCCTGGCTTCTGGAGGAAGAAAAGGTGGACATACTGCTTGCCGTAGGCACCACCTTTAACGAATTGGCGACGCATAACTGGGACAGACGGCTGATCCCCACAAAAGCAATGATCCAGCTCGATATTGATCCCGCTGAAATGGGCAAAAACTACCCTGTTGAAATAAGCCTGCTCGGCGATGCAAAGGAAACGCTTAGAGAACTGAAAGAGGAAATATCAGGGCGTCTTGACAGCCTTTCCAAAGATGAGCGTAACCAATTTCACAACAAAAGATCAGACATGAAAAAAAATCTGTCACTCTTTAAAAACAAAAAAGGAAGGTATATTGATAAGGAGAAAATGCACGCTAACGATATGCCCCTCAAGCCTCAGCGGGTTATGGCCGACCTGAGAAAAAGCATTCCTCATGAAACTGCCTTTTTTATCGATTGCGGCAACAGCGTGGCCTGGACAATTCACTATCTCGATATCTATAAGCCCTATTCCTTTTTTTCAGCACTCGGTTTTGCTTCCATGGGGTCCGGCATAACGTCTGTTATAGGCGGCAAGTTTGCTGACCCGGCGAGACCGATAGTAGCAATCAGTGGTGATGGAAGCTTCCTCATGAACGGAACGGAAGTGGCTACCACCGTTAATTATGACAGGCCGGTGATCTGGGTTGTGCTAAATGATTCTCAGTTAGGAATGGTAGCCCATGGACGCCGGCTTGCAGGCATGGAGCATACCAATGCGGCTAACTACAAGCAGGTAGATTTCGTCAAATTTGCTGAAAGCCTGGGGGCAAATGGAATGATGATTACAAAACCGGGCCAGATCAATAAAGAGATGTGGGATGAAATTATCGCATCGGGCAAATCAACCGTTCTGGACGTAATAATCGATGGAGAGGAGGCGCCACCGCTGGAGTCGAGAGTCAGGGCAGTAAAAAACGCCTATTTTAACTAGTTTCAACAGGGGTTTTCTTCTTCTAATGGGTGGATAATTAGTGATTTTACCTGGAACATTTCATAACTCAATCCGAATAGCGGCGATTTTAATTTTTGCGGCACTGCTGCTTTGCGGCATTGGATCGTCCCCTTCTCACGGGGCGAAAGCCTGCCATATAGCGGTGGTTCTCACTGATGATTCCAAACCTTACAATGAGGCGCTGTCAGGCTTCTATGAGGGCCTGAAAGCAGGAAATATCGATTGCCGCGCAAGCGAGTATGTCCTTAACGGGGAAAACAGGCAGGAAATAATCGCCGCTTTAGTGTCATTCAAACCTGACTTTGTTCACACCATCGGCACAACGGCCACCAGAATAACGAGAGATAAGATCAAAGACAGACCGATAATCTTTTCCATGGCGCTCAATCCCGTAGCAAGCGGATTGGTCAAAAGCATGAAATCCTCGGGCAACAACCTTACAGGCGCGTCGCTGGACGTGCCGCACCTGGTTCAGTTTAAACGCATAAAAAAGAAGCTTCCCTCCATCAGGAGGATCGGTGTTTTATACAGCGAGGTACAAACAGGCGTTGTCGTGGCCGACGCCGAAAGGGCGGCCGACGCCCTGGGCATAAAACTTGTGAAAGCGAGAATTGAGTCCCCGGCAGATGTGCCGCGCGAACTGAATAAGCTCATCGGAAAGATCGATATTCTATGGTCCGTTGCCGACACCCAGGTCTTTACGAGAGAGACCCTGAGGGAAATTCTGCTTGTTACCCTGAGAAATAAAATCCCCCTTGTCGGACCGGGCCCCTCCTTTGTCAGGTCGGGAGCCCTTTTCGCTTTTAATCCCGATGAAAAGAGCGTGGGCAGACAGGCGGCCATAATAGCCGAGAAAGTGCTGGCCGGTAAAAAGCCTTCCCAGATTCCCGTTACAGCGCCGGAGAAGGTAGAGCTTATGATAAATGAAGACATATTCGATGTGCTCGGAGTAGACATCAAGCCCGATTAATTTACAATTTCCTGCCTCGCGCAGACTTAACAGAGCAAAGGATGCACAAACTTACCTTCCTTATTTCCATTATCCTGATTATTTCTTTTTTCTCATCCAGCCTCTTGGCCGGGGAAAGAGAGCAGCTTATGTATTGGGAACCTGAAGACATCATCATCTCTGCCACCAAACTTATCCAGCATCTGCAAGATGCGCCGGCCATAGCCACCGTCATATCCGATAAAGAGATCAGGAACAGGGGCGCCAGGGACCTCCTGGACATCCTCAAAAGCGTCCCCGGCATTGGCGTGTCAATGGTTACGGGTTATGGCAAGTTCGGTGTCGAATCGAGAGGGATTATAAGCGTCTTCTCTGAAAAAATGCTTCTCATGATTGACGGGCACAGGGTAAATGAGTCAATCAGGGGATCGGCCATCTGGCACTTTGGAGACATGGCCGTTGAAAATATCAAAAGGGTCGAAGTTGTCAGAGGTCCCCTCTTTGCCCTTCACGGCGCCAATGCCTTTGCCGCAATGATCAATGTTGTAACCAAAAACGCAAAGGACATCGATGGCGCGGATTTGAGGATTGGCAGGGGGAGTTTCGACACAGACCATTACAACCTTATGGCCGGGAAAAAAGGGTCCCGTCTCAAAATAGCCGGCATGGTGGATTATTTCGACACCAATGGCGCAGAGCTGCATGTGAATAAGGATGCCGCCGGCAGAAGCGGGGAGACGGCTTGCCGTATCAGAAAAACCGATACCTCGCTAAAAGTGACGTACGGAGACCTTATGTTCAACGGCCGCTATCTGGAGAGAAAGGGTAATGGGGGTTATGTGGGGCCGCTAAACGTATTAGGCGATAAATCATGGGAAGAAAACAAGCACTTCCTGGGGGACTTAAAGTACAGCCATCGTTTTTCGAAAGAAATTGCTTTAAAGCTCAAGGGCTATTTCGATCACTTTGAATGGCTGTCCTTTGTTGAAGTATTGCCGGAAGACCTATCCACCTCATTTCCTGACGGCATGATCGGTATTCCTGAAGTTAAAAACAGAACAACGGGATTGGAGGCGCAGTTCGATTATTCCATTGGAAAGAATAACCGGCTCACGGCAGGCGCTATCTACGAAAAGATCAGGCAATTCGATGTAAAAGAAAGGTTAAATTTTGATCCGACAGCCGATCCTCCTTCACCCTTAGGCTCTCTCCAGGACGTCACCTCAAAATACAACTGGAACCGGAATGTGAGCAGGTATATTTCGGCGCTTTATCTCCAGGATGTGTGGGCGCTCACAAGGGAAGTGGAAGCAACTTTTGGCGTCAGGCACGACCGTTACAGCGATTTCGGCAGCACCACCAACCCGCGCTTTGGCCTGGTGTGGCGATATTCGGCAAACACGATAGCCAAATTTCTCTATGGTGAGGCCTTCAGGGCCCCCAGCTTCTTCGAACTCTATAACGAGAAAACCCCATCCAGAAAGGCAACGCCGACCTGGATCCTGAGAAGATAAGGACCTTTGAGCTATCACTGGAATCGGGATTTTTTGAAAAATACCAGACCAGGCTAAGCTATTTCCACAGCAGGATAGAGGACCTCATAAGAGAGAGAAAGGTGGACTGGCGATATGAAAATCTCGACAAGGCAGAGATCAATGGAATAGAGGCGGAATTGAGGCTTGACTTCAATAAATCTTCCTACGGCTACCTCAATTACACCTACCAGAACCCGCGAGATAAAAAAAGCGGCTCCAGGCTGCCTGACGTAGCCGCGCAGAAGGGAAACGCCGGATTTAACCTGGCCCTGGGCAGGTATATCAACGCTAACGCCAATCTTTTGGTAGTGGGGCCAAGACCAAGGGACAGCCGTGACTGGAGAGAAAAAGTGAGCGGCTATAAAGTCGTCGATCTGACCCTCATAGGCAAGAACTTCTTTAAAAACCTTGAAATAAGGGGGTCCCTTTATAACCTCTTTGACGAAAAATATGCCGACCCTGAAAAGTATACTGCTCCGGAGCAAAGGCGGATGCCGGACGGCATCTTACTTAAGTTACTTGAAGATGATTATCCCCGTGAAGGACGCTCTTTTGTCCTTGAAGCAAGGTACAGATTTTAGCCTGAATTTGATTGGCCGTGCTTCCCCTTTAAGGCAAACAGCGCTTACGGGGAGAAAGCCTTAAGATCTCCCGCTGCCGGCAAGACGGCTTTTCAGCATTTTCTTTCTCATTAATATTAGTGTATAGTAATTTATACGTCATTCACTATCGGCGTTCCCTATGTACCGCTTTCGTCATTTTTTCAATAGAGCGCCGCCTCCGGCGGCCAATCAAACAAAGGAGAACACAATGAAAACCATTCTCTATCTTTTGATAATTACATTACTGGCCGGTTGTGCCGGCAAAGGCCAGGTTGTTAAAAAGGAAAAAGGGGCGGCGCCTGATTTTGATGCGATGATTGCAAGGGAATCAAAAGGCCTTACCCTGAAAAAGACTGACGGGGCATTAGGCATTTCGCTTTTTTCTGCCTCACCGGCAAAAACGAAGCTTACAAATAAAGCAAAACCTGTTCAATATGAAGTAAACATTCCTATCGGGGCCTCCATTGACGCAGATTGCTACCTTACGGAAGAGGCGGCTTTTCCAAGCGTTGTTCTTAAGAGTATTTTTGACAACATCGGCTCGCTCGACACCATAGAGCAACACAGAATCAAGGAGATCAAATCAGGGGTCCTGCATAATATCCCTTACCTGTACATTGAAGCGGAATATGTAACGAAAGAAAAACATTACGGTATTGCAAAGATGATCGCATCATCAACAATGGATGTCTCCTTTTACTGCAGCCACGACGAACTCGGTTATAAAGAAACTTTCTTTGATACCATAAAGTCGCTTGCAAAAAGCAGCTATATGCAGGGCTTTGTGGAGGAGCTTTCTAATTACAGGCAAAAACAGATAGACATTATCTATTTAAACAAAATGTCTGTCGGATATTCGGAGAGTTACCGCATGGACATCGAAGGTAATAATAAGAGGGACATGACTTTCAGCAGCATACTTATACCGAGAAGCGCCGATGCAGTTTTTACCAATGATTCCGTTGATTATACGACTTACAACGGCAAATCAGGCCACTTGCTCGAAGGGGAATATTACTCTTACACCAATGACGAAGCGGATCATGAACTGACGCTTATGAAAGGGAAAAAAAGGAATTACTCGGTAAAAGGGCTTTTTCAGGGGAAAGAAATCAATGAATCTTTCAAGTCAAAAAAAGACCTCCTTTATTCGGGACATATTATCGATCTTTACATACAGAATAAAACAAAAAAAAGAAAATGGGAATTTACAGAGTATGTTCCCCTCTCGCCCGCCGGCCCCACAACAAGCATAATCAAACTATTGAAGAAAAAAGGCAAAGACAGCAAGACAATTGAATATTCATTTGCCGGAGCAAAAGCGACGGTAGAACTGGACAAGCAGAGTTATTCCAGGATGGATATGAACCTGGGCAATGCCTCCTTCAAAATGGTGAGAGAATATCTGGACATCAAATAAAGGGTAATGTCATGACAAAAACGGCTTTACTTGTTTTTTTCTTCCTCTTTTTTTATCCCCAGGGGACGCTTGCGGCGGAAAAGAAGCTTGTCTTTCTCGGCAATATTGAGTTCACCCCTATTAAGGGATATTCCCCTGACGATTTTGAACTCAGGTTATTTATCAAGGAGAAGACAGGACTGCTTAAACATTTGACGGAAGAAAGGTCCTACCATATTATTAACAAAAGTGAATACCTGGCTATAAAAAGCAGGCACTACTCCTTCCCCGGAAAAACAGGCTACAGCAAGGTTGAACCTTCATTTATTATTGATTTTGACATTGAATTATTTAAGCCCATAAGGAACGAGATAATAGAAAAATACGGGAAAAAGCCTGAGCCTGAAGACCTGGTCCGTTATGTAAATCATTATATTAAAGATAAAAACTTCAACAGGGGCTTTGATATTGCATCCGTCATTGCCAGGAAAAAAGAGGGGGATTGCACAGAGCACGCCATTCTCCTTGTTTCTATCATGAGAATGTTTAAAATTCCGGCCAAAATGGCCATGGGAATCAAGGTTTTCACTGAAAAAGGCGTTACCCGTGCCTTTGGACATGCCTGGGTCGAGTATATATTTAACGGCAAATGGAAAGGAGCAGACCCCTCTCTTCTCACTGAAGTGGACCATTCCTACATCCCCATGGGGACGCTTGACAGGGAAGGACTGGACTATGCAATGGGCATGGTCACTCTTTTTAACAGGATGCCCTATCGCCTTGAAGGATCGGGGATGTAAGTTTTGTACTCATTCAAGTCTGTAAATAGTTCCTTCAAAAGACTTGTAGAGGACTTTAAGTTTCATGTTTTTTAAAAGCTCTTTTTCTACCGGCAGATAGGTTCTCCAGCGGATCACCTTGAAATAGACGAGAACAGCGTTCTCCTTCCCCAGTTCCCTCATCACGGCATTCATTTCTTTTATGAAATTAACATTATTTTTCCGCGTCGTCGGGCTGTAAAGGAACGGAATGGAGCGGGCCTGTCTGCCCGTATAGAGGCTGATAAGATCAGCGCCGTTTGAATAGATGGGGGCTTTTTCGGGGAGGTAGTTAATGAATTTGAAGATATCACTTTTTTGCAATAGTTTAGATGAATAGAGTCTCCCTCTTCCGTATTTCTCCGCCAGCTCATAAGAGTGCATGAACTGAAAAAGGATGAGTACAATACAAATGAAGGAAGCACTGATCCCGGCCACCTTCGTTCTTAAGGTCGCCCGGGCAAGCAGTACAAAAGCAATGACTGTAAAAATAAAAAGAGGCGACAGAATCCTGTCGTTCATGGGGATTTGTGCATCGGCGAGGGAGATGGAAAAAAAGAGAAAAACCAGATAAAGTGGCGCTAAAATCAGTAATATTTTAGGAAAAAGAAGGGCCTCCCTCTTTTCTTCTCCTCTTGGTTTTTTACTTCCATAAAAGAGCAGTCCCGTAAATATGATGAGCGCTGAAAAGAATAAAATTACAGACAGGGCTGACCGGGGATTGTGTGGCGGCGCCCACCCGGCAAAGGTATAAAAAGCAGCCTTAACATGTTCCATTGTTGGCGGGTGAAAAACAAGTTCCCTGTTTGTTGCCGAAGCGCCGGCAATTTTATTCCTTAGTATCCAGAGAAGAAATGGAAAAAATGAAATGAAGGAAAAGGTAAAAATATCTTTTAGTTTTTCCTTTTTTTCTCCCTTTGAAAAGATCCAGAGGGAAATGAGGGCGCATAAAATAAAAGGGAGCGCTGCATAACGCGTTAGGAATGCAAGAGAAAAAAGAGCAGCCGGGGCGATTATTGTCCATAGTGCAGGGCTATGGAGATGCCTGTAGAGCAAGGCAAAGCCGGGAATAAGCAGCAGGATAAATAATGATTCCGTCATTGCCATGGAGAAGACATTGATTGAAAGAGGGGAGCCAAGAATGATAAGGGCGCCCAAAAGGGGCGGCAGCAGCGCCCTTTCCCGATTCATGCTCACCATGGCAAGAAAAAGGGCAAGAATGTTAAGACTAAAGAGAAGGATATGAAGTCCCTTCGCTCCTAACCTGGGATCCATATTGAAAAAACCCGTCACCGACAACAGCAGTGGGTAGAGGGGCGGAAAATGGGTAATGGCATTGCCGCCGGCATCGACATAACCATTACCCTCGATAATATTTCTTGCCGCATTAATATAGGTAATAGAATCGGGCTGGATGCCCACACCGCTGTCCGTCGCCCGCATCATAAGCAGTGTTGAGAGAGTGGCAAGAAGGGCACAAATTAAAATTAATGCGATCTTTTTTTTCATAAAAAAGGAAATGGCAGGATAAGTTTATAAAAGCCCCTTCCGGTGATTTACCGGAAGGGGCTTTGGTTTTTCATTAAGTTGTTCAGGTTTTGCAGCTTGCTTCCGGTTACCCCTCTTTAATTTCCCTTGCCAAGGGGGGGGTGATCTATAAATATACTACCCTTGACTTTACTCTTTCCTTCCAAAAAAGCAACTATTTTCAGGAGAGTGCGAAACTTGAGCAAGTCATAAGGGAAATTACTTTGACTCGCTAATAATCTTCATGACCGCATTTCCCGCATCCTTTAGCGGCACATTTTCAGAGTCTTTCTCCGAACGGCGCTTTATTTCGACAACTCCCTCCTTTAGGCCCCTGGCTCCTATGGTGAGCCTTATGGGTATTCCAAGAAGATCGGCATCCTTGAACTTTACACCGGGCCGTTCGTCCCTGTCGTCGAGGAGCACTTCCGCCCCTTTGTCGAGAAGCTCCGTATATAAATCGTGGGCAACCTTTTTTACCTCTTCATCCCTGGGATTAACAGCCGTAATAATCACCTGGAAAGGCGCAAGCGGCATGGGCCATTTGATGCCAAAGTTATCGTTGTTCTGTTCTATGGCTGCTGCCGCCGTTCGGCCCACGCCGATACCGTAGCAGCCCATGATCATCGGTTTTTCTGTGCCGTCGGCATCGAGGAAGGTGGCGCCCATGGCTTCCGAATATTTTGTGCCCAGCTTGAAGATGTGGCCCACCTCGATTCCCCTGTGGATCTCAAGTTTGCCGTTACATTTGGGGCATTCATCACCACGAACAACACTTCTAAGATCATAAAACCCTTTGGCTTCAAAATCTTTGAGATTGACATTTTTAAGATGAACATCTTTCTCATTACCACCGGTAACGAAGTTGTCCATCCCTTCAAGGGCATGATCCGCATAGATTTCAACGTCCTTCAGTCCAACAGGCCCTGCAAAACCGGAGGGTGCCTTTGTTATCTTTTCAACAGTGGCATTATCAGCCAGTTCCAGATCGTTACAGTTAAGGACATTCTTGAATTTTACCTCATTAAGCTCATTATCTCCTCTTACAAGAGCAACAACGGCTTTGCCATCGGCCAGATAGATAAGCGTTTTGACCAGCTTTTTGGCCTTTACTCCCATAAATCCCGTCACTTCTTCCACTGTTTTCTTTCCGGGAGTGGAAACCTTTTCAATGGTAAGCGCAGCCTCCCTGTCTGCCGGCAGATAGCGCTTGCTTTTTGCCACAGCCTTCTCAACATTGGCTGCATACTCACAACGGTTGCATGAAGCGACGGCATCTTCGCCGGACTCGGCGAGAACGACAAATTCATGGGAAAAGTTACCGCCGATTGAGCCTGTGTCGGCCTCGACGGCCCTGAACTTCAGACCGCAGCGCTCAAAGATACGCTTGTAGGTTTTGTACATGTTCATGTACTCCATCTCGGCGTCCTCTTCCGTCGTATGAAAGGAATAAGCGTCTTTCATAACAAACTCGCGTCCCCTCATGAGCCCGAAGCGCGGTCTTACTTCATCTCTGAACTTGGTCTGGATCTGGTAGATATTCATGGGGAGAGAACGGTAGGACCTCACTTCGTTGCCGACAAGCTCGGTAATCACCTCTTCATGGGTTGGCCCCAGGCAGAAATCCCTTTCATGGCGGTCTTTAATACGAAGGAGTTCCTTGCCATAAAAATTCCACCTGCCGCTCTTTTGCCAGAGTTCGGACGGCGTTACCACCGGCATGAGAACCTCCTGGGCGCCTGCCCTCGTCATCTCTTCCCTCACTATATTTTCCACCTTTTTCAACACCTTGAAACCAAGCGGCAAATAAGTATAAATACCGGCAGCCACCTTTCTTATATAGCCGCCTCTGAGCATCAGCTTATGACTGATGACTTCAGCATCGGATGGTGTTTCCCTCAAGGTAGGGATAAAGCTTTGTGAATATTTCATGTAAAATTCCTCCGCATTCTTAAACCCGGCAACGGCAGTTGGCCATGAATTTATAGCGCAACGGCTGTTTCCAGATTGAAGTGGACAATTCTATTTTAGCTCTCCCCCAGAGTCAAACAAAAAGGGGTAAGTAGTAACAAGAAAAAATGCATTCCAGCAATATATGACGCAAAAAAAGCAAAATCCGTCGCGTAAAAAGGGCTTCCACCTGTTACCTTTTATTTAACTGAAACTTTAATTTTAAAATAAAATCTAAGAAGAAAAGGGGGGATATAAAAATGAAAAAAGAAAAGAATGCGTCGAAAATGATCAGGTGCAAGCACTGCGGCGGCCCCATGAGACTTTATAGAGACGGCATCAACTGTCTCATGTGCGGCAGAACACTGGAACACAGCTGTGAAAGGTGCAAGTTTACTGATGATGAGAGGGAGGCAGTGACAAAGAAACAGGTTGCCTGAAAGAAAAATTTCTTACCCTTTTCCCACACTGCCGGGGCAAAGCAATAAGCGCCCCTTCCCGTAAAGCGGCCGGGGCCCGGCAACCCTGCATGAGCAATAGATGATGCCCTTTTAACCATTTACCTTTCCCTGTGCTATACTTTATTTAAGGGGTAGCACATCGTGGTCTGCGCTTTTTAGCCTTCCCGCATGATTCAACATTAAAAAGAATATTTTTCAGTCTGCCTCAAAATGATCATTGAGCCTGACGATGGGGGAAAAGGGTGGTTTTCTATAACGTACTTAAAAAAGCTTCCTATATATTCCTTCCTCTTTTCATTATTATCAGCGCCCTGAGTTTTTCTCTCTATAAAAAAGAAAAAAATATCATCAACATGGAACTGGAACATAATGAGAAAAGAACGGTAGCTCTCCAGAAAGAAACCATCAGAAATGAAATTGATCATATTGTTTCCAACCTCCTTCTGCTTTCCCGTGAATTTGAACTGCATATGTCAAATGGAGGGATATTTGATGAGTCGATAGCATTTTTTAAAAATGAGCTGATCATTTTTTCCGACAGTTTAAAGTCCTACGACCAGGTACGCCTCCTGGACAAAAAGGGGATGGAAGTTATAAGGATTAATCTTGTTGACGGAAAATCTTACCTCGTACCCGATAAAGACCTCCAATCAAAAGGTGATCGTTATTACTTTCATGAGACCCTTAATCTTGAACGCAGTTATATCTATATTTCTCCCTTCGATCTTAATATAGAACATGGACGCATAGAAAAACCCTTTAAACCGGTGATACGGCTGGGAACGCCTGTTTATTACGAGAATGGCAAAAAATACGGTATTATTATTTTCAACTACCTGGGAGAAGTCCTTCTAAAGTCTTTTGAAAAACTTAATGACATGCCCGGAAGAATCTCCATGCTCATGAACATGGAAGGGTACTGGTTTTCAGGCCCTTCCCCGGAAGATGAGTGGGGCTTCATGTTTGAAGAGAGAAAAAAGAGGACCTTCGGCAACAGGTTCCGTGAAGCATGGGCCGTCATTTCGGGCAATGATTCAGGCCAGTTTTACAACAGGGAGGGCATATTTACTTTTAACACGATTAATCCCCTTTTTGAAGCCATCAAATCAAATCCGCTACTGGAAAGCACCGGGAGAGCTTTGGATATTCATTCTCTGCCCCGGCCCTCTGCCTGGAAAATCGTGTCACTCGTTCCCGGAGAAGTGATTGCGGCAAAAACAGACAAGGTCCTGAAAAAGTTTTTACTTGTCTATGCCTTCCTTGTTTTTCCATTATTGTTTGTTTCCTGGCAGGTGGCCCGCATAAGCATTCAGCGGAAATTATGGCAGGAAACGCTGGAAAAAAGTGAAGCCGGCCTCCGCACGGCCCAAAACATTGCCCGTATGGGAAATTGGGAGTGGGACACATCAGGCGGCAAAATATACTGGTCGGAAGCTTTTTTTCACATTCTGGGCCTGGACGCAAAAAAACATGCTCCCGGCATGAAAACATTTCTTAAGCTCGTTCATCCCGGCGACAGGGCTTATGTTAAAGAAAAGATCCGTAATTCTCTTAAAAAGAAAGAAGCCCTAAACATGGACCACAGGATGATTTTGCCCGATTCATCAGAGATGGTGATTATTCATGATCATGGCGAGATGATAAGCGATGACGGTAAAAAGACGGTAAAAATAATAGGAACAATCCAGGACGTAACAGCGCAAAAAAAGATTGAAGAAGCGCTTTTGAAAAACAACCACCTTCTCGATGCCATCAGAAGCGCCCAGGAAAAGTGCATCATGGAAAAAAATGTGCCCCCTCCTTTCAAGGAACTTCTGGCCCACCTTCTCTCTTTAAGCAATAGTGAGGGCGGCTTTATCGGGGAAGTGATTATATCCAAAGGCCTTTCCACCCTCAACGTGGTTACATCCGCTTTTAATTTCACCGGTAAAAAAACCGGAGATAATGCCTCTGAAAGTCCCGACCCTGCCGGCATAAATCCACTTTTTGAAGCGCTTGTTTTAAAGGGAGAAAGAATTATTTCAAACCATTTTTCCGGAGCGCCTCATTTGAGGGAACTGTTCAGGAGCCACCCTCTCATTAACGCCTTCATAGCTATCCCCATTAAAGAGGGCCATAGAGTAACAGGCATGATAGGCATGGCAAACCGGCCCGGCGGTTATGATGATGAGTTGCTTGACTTTCTCGATCCTTTTATTCGAACGTACGGAAACATTATTAAGGCCTACAAAAATAACGCAAAGCGCTTTGCCGCAGAAAGGAAACTCCTTAAATATAAGGAAAACCTTGAAAAACTGGTAGGAAAACGCACTGCCGAACTGGCAAATACCAACAGGGCACTGCAAAAAAGCGAGGCCCTTTATCATAGCCTTGTTGACAATATGAATGAAGGTCTCGGTATGGTTGACAAAGAGGGAACTACGACCTATGCAAATAGTCAATTCGGCAACATAATAGGTTATCCCCTGTCCGACATTATCGGAAAACACTGGACAAGCTATTTTGACAGTACAGCCAGGGAAGAAATTGAAGCGGAGCTTAAGAAAAGGAAAAAAGGCATTGCAGAACCCTATGAAGTTGAAAACAGGCGTAAGGACGGCAAAAAAGTCTGGCTCAGGATTTCCCCGAAAGTAATGCTTGACCCTGAGGGCAGGTTCCGGGGAAGCATGGGCCTTTTCCAGGATATTACGGACAGAAAATTATATGAGGAAGCGCTTAAAAAAAGAGAAGAGGAACTGGGGGAACGGATTAAAGAACTCAATTGTCTCTACGGCATGTCAAAATTGATCGAGGCGAAAGGGATCACTCTTGATGAAATCCTGGAAGGCACGGCAGAACTGCTGACAAAGGCATGGCAGTATCCGGAAATTTGCTGCGCCGCAATCTTTTTTGAGGGGAAAGCATTCAAAACAGCCAGGTTCCGGAAAACAAAATGGTGTCAAACAGCACCTGTCTTCATTGACGGGAAGAAAGCGGGACAGGTAGAAGTCTGTTACCTGAAAAAAACAGCGCAGCACAATGAAAGCCCCTTTCTTAAAGAAGAAGAAGCGCTCATCAATGAAATAGCAGAGCGAACAGGAAGCATAAGCAAACGAATAGAGGTGGAAAAAGCCCTTGCTGAAAGTGAAGCAAAATACAGGGGCCTTTTTAATAATGCACAGGTCGGATTATGGAGGATCTCGGCTGGTGACGGGAAATTGCTGGAATGCAATGAAAGGCTCGCCCGGATTTTCGGTTATTCAAACCGTAAAGAAGCGATGACGCATTTTATTGCTTCAAAAAACTACCTTGATCCGGGAAAAAGGGAAGAAATGCTTGCCCTTATTAAGAAGAAGGGAGAGATCAATAATTTTGAAGCACGGCTGGCAGGAAAGGAGGGTCTGCCCATTTGGGTCCGTTTTTCTGCAAAACTCTATGCTGATAAAGATTTTCTTGAAGGCGTGGCTACCGATATTACGGAAGAAAAGGAGGCCTTAGAGGCGCTGCAAAAAAGTGAAGAGCAGTTCAGGCAAGTGGTGGACAAGTCTCCCGTTCCCATGGTGATTACTGATTCCAAAGGGTATATTGAGAATTTCAACAGTAAATTTATCGAACTTTTCGGCTGGACGACAAAAGAGGTGAGAACACCGGAGCAGTGGTGGAATGCAGCTTATCCCGACGGGAAATACAGGAATAAGGTCCGCCGTTCCTGGGAAAAAGCCGTCAACGAAGCAACCCTTAAAAAGATGGAAATACCGCCGCAACAGTGGCAGGTGACATGTAAAAACGGTGATCTCAGGGAAGTCGAGTTCAGAATGGTTCCCATTTCTGAAAAGAGGAATGTTATTGCCATGAATGATATTACGGAAAGAAAAAAGGATGAATTGAAAATCCGCAACTCACGTGAACAGATGCGCGCCCTTGCCTTGCACCTGCAAGATATTCGTGAAGAAGAAAGAAGCGCCATTGCCCGGGATATTCATGATGAACTGGGTCAAGTACTGACGGCCTGCAAATTTGATTTGTCATGGATCGGAACAAAACTGAATAAAAAACAGGAGGAGCTTCTGGAAAGAGTGAAAGAATCGACGGAATATATGGACAGGGCCATTCAGTTTGTAAAAAAAATTGCAACGGAACTAAGACCGGCGCTCCTCGACGACGTCGGCCTTATGGCTGCCGTCGAGTGGCAGGCAAGGGAATTTGAAAGGAAAACGGGCATAAAGTGCCATGTTGAATTCAGGCCCTGGCGCATTATATTGAGCAGAGATCTTTCAACAGCCGTCTTTCGAATTTTCCAGGAAGCATTAACTAACGTATCACGCCATTCAGAAGCGAGCGCTGTGAACGCTCTGCTTGAAGGCCAGGGACCCAATTTAGTCCTGGAAGTAAAAGACAACGGAAAAGGAATGAGCGATGAAGATATGGCAAACTCAAAATCATATGGTATTATTGGAATGAAGGAACGCCTCTTTCCCTGGGGCGGTAATGTGACTATTTACGGGAAGAAAAAAGAAGGCACAACGGTAAGAGTGATAATTCCACTTTTAAAAACAGAAAAAGTAAGCAGCAAAATGAAAATATGATCAGGATTCTTATTGCAGACGATCATACGATTTTAAGAGAAGGATTAAAACGTATTCTGTCCTCCTCCAAAGACATTGTTGTTGCCGGTGAAGCGGCAAACTCGAAAGAAGTGCTTAGCCAACTCTCTAAAAGCAATTTCGATGTTGTTCTTCTGGACATATCCATGCCCGGCCGGAGCGGGCTCGAGATTATCCGGGAAATCAGGGACTACAATAAAAAATGTTCTGTTCTTGTGCTCAGTTCCTATCCCGAAGACCAGTATGCATTGCGCGTAATAAAGGCAGGCGCCGCGGGATATCTGACAAAGGAAAGCGCTGCTGAAAAATTGATTGACGCCATAAAAAAGGTCTCCGGCGGGGGGAAATACATTACGCCTTTTGTCGCTGAAATGCTGGCCTTTGAAGTTGTCGACGGTAACCTCCACAAGGCGCCCCATGAAAAGCTTTCCGACAGGGAGTATCAGGTCATGTGCATGATAGCCTCGGGCAAATCCGTTTCCCACATCGCTCTGGAACTGTCATTAAGCGTAAAAACCATTAGCGCCTACAGAGCGAGAATGCTTACAAAAATGAAGATGAAAAATAATGCGGAGCTTACGCACTATGCCATCAGGGAAGGGCTTGTCGGGTAAGATGTATTTATTTTTGACATGATCCTGTTAAACCATGATCCAGCTCAGCAGTGTCCGGTCAGGGAATTGCAGAAATTTAAAAACCCCATCCCCCTCCTGACCTCCCCCTTGAAGGGGGAGGAACAGCGGTGCAAAATCCTGACCGGACACTGCCGGGGCCAACTGCTGTTTCCAGGATAATTGTTTTGACTAACGTTGTAGGACAAAGTCGCTAGTGTAATTGAGACAAATACATTAGTCACAAATGGGCCTTGACCTGTTTTTTTATACATCGAAACCCCTTATGCTAATAGTAGGAGCAGACTATAAAAAAGTGAAATTTTAGCATGGGGGATAAAATGGCTAAAAAAGTATTAATATGTGATGACGAAATCAGTGTGAGGGAACTCATTAAAAAAATAGTGCAGAGAGAAGGATATGAAGCGCTTCTTGCCAAAGATGGCGATGAAAGCATAGACATGGCCTGTCATAATGCGCCGGACCTGATCATTCTCGATCTGACCATGCCGGGAAAAACGGGCTATGACGTATGCATGGCATTGAAAAGACAATCCCTCACCAAAGATATCTACATCATCGTTCTAACAGGCAACCTGCTTGAAATGGATGACAAGTGGAAAAAAATGACAAAACCCGATTTTCTCTTTACCAAACCTGTTATCCCGCGCCAGCTTCGTATGAAACTTCATGAAGTACTGGACAGGTAGATGAAAAAAGATAATCCCGCCGACATGGAAAGCCTTACCGATGAACTGCTTCATTGCTATGAAGAACTGGGGTTGATCTACGAAACAGGAGAGCTTCTCGCGTCTATTGCAAGAGGTGAAGTGAGTCAGTGGAAAGCCATGTCCGGCACTTTCCTTCAACTTACCATTGAAACGCTGAAGGCGGATATGGGGTGGATTTATTTTGATTCAGAGAATAAAAAGGATGTTCACGTCGAGGCCGTAAGCAGTATTCAAAAAAGAAATGCAAAAAAGATTTCTCTCCACTTTTTAAGCCGGGTAAAAGAGGGAACCTTAATGGTTAACCATCCTCTTGATAAAAACGGTAATGAAAGGGCAGACAAGACTTCTCTCCTCATTTTCTCGCCCTTTAAATCTGCCGGCAGATTTATAGGTGCTATTGTCATAGGCAAAGAAGGACCTGCCCCATTCAACTCAGGTGATGTAAAACTGCTTTCACACGTTTCCGGCTATTTTTCAAACATATTTGAAAATGCCAGAATGTTCCAGGAAATAAAAGAGGCATACCTCTTGTCGGAAAAAGCGAATAAACGCCTTAATGAATTAAACAAAATGAAGAAAGACTTTATTGCCATTGCCTCTCACGAACTGAATACACCGCTTTCAATCATCTCTTTATGCCTGGAAATGATTAAAATCAGGGGAAAGGAGAGTTTGCCGGAAAAACTCTATGATGTTCTCGAAACAATGGATGAGGGGCGAAGTAAACTGGCGGAAATTATAAACAATATTTGCAGTTATTCATGGCTCGATGAAGGTAAACTTTCGCCGGAGAAAGAGTCTTTTTATTTGATTGATATAACGAAAGAGATTCTGGCGGGACTGGAGAGTATTTTCAGGAAAAGAAATATCAATGCCGGCCTCCGGGTAAGCAAAGACTTTAAACTATTTGGCGATATAGAGATGATAAAAAATTTAATCAGCGAAATCATCCTTAATGCCGTTAAAAATACGCCTGACGGCGGTAAAATCGACATCAAGGGCGAGAGGAAGAAGAATGAAACCATCGTCTATATCAGCGATAACGGAAATGGCATTCCTCAAGCCGAGAGGGAGCATCTTTTTGATCCCTTTCACAAAGCGGGAGATTTTATGACCCATTCAAGCGGAACCTATGAATACAAAACGGGAGGGATCGGGATCGGACTTGCCCTGGCAAAACGTATCGTTGAATCTCATGGCGGCAGGATATGGCTGGAAAACGCTTCTCATATCTGCAACTTTTCAAAAGGTTCCTCTTTTGCCGTCAGCCTCCCTCTCCAATAAAAACAAAAGTGGCGGCATGCGTGAAAACCGCTTTACCCTTATCAGAAAGAATCCTGCATTATTGCCATCCTTACCGGTATTCGGACGAAACTTAACCGGCCGCATGTTTTTCCCCTTGCTCTATTTCTTGATACATGCCATATTTTTTTAGTCCTCTTGTAAAGTATTTTTCATTTGCTAAACTTAAATTATCAGCAACAGTCCTGTCCGTTCATTCGGGGAGGCAACGAGTGAATTGACGGCTATTAGCGCAATAAGCTGAAAAATTAATAAACAACATGCCGACTGTATTTAAGGAGAAAAAGTGAGAAGAGAAAAGTTATTACTTGTCGATGATGAAGTTGCCATTCTTGATATCTGTGAAAAAATTCTTGTCAGGGATCAATATGATGTGCTGACGGCATCATCAGGTGAAAAAGCCATGGAAATTATGGATAAGGAAATGGTGGATATTCTTGTTACCGACATAAAGATGCCCGGCATGAGTGGAAAAAAACTGCTCAAGGAAGGAAAGAAAAAATATCCCGATATGTCGGCTGCCATCATTACAGGCTATGCCGACATGAAACTGGCCATAGAAACGATGCACCTGGGGGCGCAGGCCTTCATCATAAAGCCTTTTTCCCCTTCCCAGCTAAAAGATATGCTTCATGCCCTTACCGAAAAAAAAGTCCTGCTCAAAGAGAACCTGAGGCTAAAAACCTTGATGCCCCTCCTTGAAAGCAGCAGGAAGATGCTGGAAAAAATTGATTGCCGTGAAATATGCAATCTCGTTATGAAAGAACTATTGGAAGGCCTTAAAGCGGACAAAGCGGCTATTTTGCTAAGGGAGGAAAATGAATTCCAGGTCATGTCAGGTGATGGCTTTGAAGGTGAAATACTGGAAGAACTTGTAAAGAATGATCATCTTTTAAATAAAATTTCCGACAGAAAAAAGCAGGCGCCCATGAGAGGGGATGCGGTATTTAAAAAACAGCCTGCCCTCGCCGGCGCAAAAATAATAATGACTCCCATTGTTCATGATAAAAAAACTTCCGGACTTTTGATTACACTGAAGGACGGGGACAGTGACAACTTTAGCGAAGGAGAGCTTGAGTTTATCACTATTTTATCCAATCACCTGGCGGCATCCATGGATCGCGCCCTCCTTTACAGGAAACTGGAAGAAGCCCTTGCCGAGGTAAAAGAGGCAGAGAAACTGAAGGATATTTTTCTTCGCAATATTAGTCACGAGTTTCGAACGCCCCTCAATATTGTTATCAGTTTTGCAGAGATTATGCTTGAAGGTTACCGGGGAGGGAAAAAACTTTCCTATGAGAGAGAAAAGCTCGAAATTATCCGTAATAAAGGAGATGAGCTTCTGGCCCTTTTTGAAATGCTTCTCGATGCAAGCGGACTGGAAGCGAACACAATAAAAGCCAGTCTGAAACCGGCGCTCCTGTCCTCATTAATTTCAGAATGCTATCCCTCCTTTAAGAAAAAAGGGGAAGACAAGGGCCTTGCAGTAGTCTTTAAGAGCAACAGGAAAAAACTGCAGGTTGTCATCGATGAAGCGTTAATGAATAAGGTATTAAGCCATGTGCTGAACAATGCCATAAAATTTACCGATAAGGGAAAGGTTGAAATATCAGCGGACAGAGTCGGATCGGAGGTGATTTTGAAAATTCAGGATACAGGTGTGGGCATCGAACAAGATAAAAAGGAAATCATTTTTACAAAATTTCACCAGGGAGATGATTCTATAACCCGGCGATTTGCAGGCGCCGGTCTCGGCCTTTATCTGGCTGAAAAAATGCTGAACCTCATGGAGGGAACAATCGAGGTTGAGAGCCCCCCGCCGGGAACAGGGCAAGGGAGCCTCTTTACAATCAGATTACCTGCTCCGGACTAGGCCCATTCTTATCCCTTACCTGCCGGTATTCTTCTATGGCCTCCTTTATAGCGGAACGAAACTCTCCATTGTCCCAGGGTTTATAAAAACACCTGAAAATTCCGAGTTCGCCGACAGTGGTTTGAACCACGTCATGGTTAACGAGAGCGCTGATCAGGATACTTATTGTTTGCGGTGAAACCTCCCTCGTCTCCCGCAGCAGCTGCAAACCCGACATGCCGGGCATTTTGTAATCGGAAATAAGAAGGGCAACTTCCCTTTTCTTCATAATTTCAATTGCCTCTTCCCCGTTTTTCGCCAATATTATTTCGTAAGGTTCATTGCGCAACAAGCGCCTTATAAGTGATAAAATACAACTTTCGTCATCGACACACAATACGGTATAATTATCCATTCCCACTCCCCCCATTTCTTCACGGAACCACCCTGACGGCATACTCCCTCCTCAGAAAGCTTCCATACACTCTTTAGCCACTTTCATCCGGACAGGCAACTCGATGAGAAAGGTTGTTCCTTCGCCGGGATTACTCATAACCGTAATATTTCCATTATGCTTTTTTATTATATTGTAACTGATGGCAAGCCCCAACCCGGTTCCCTTGCCCGGTTCCTTTGTTGTAAAAAAAGGATCAAATAACTTATTAATAATATCGGGAGGGATGCCTGCTCCTGTATCGCTTACTTCTACAAAAACCTTCTCATTTTCACTAAATGTCTTTATTCGTATTTCCCCTTTATTCTTAATTGCCTGAGAGGCATTAACAAAGAGATTCATAAAAACCTGGTTCAACTGGGTAGGAAAGCACTCAACCTCCGGAATATTCCCATATTCTTTGATAACTTCAGCCTTATATTTAAGTTCATTCCAGACAATATTCAGGGTGCTGTCTATGGCCCTGTGCAAATCAAAAATTTTCCGGTCGGCATCATCGGCCCGGGAAAAATCTCTCAAATCCCGGACGATCTTATAGACCCGGTATGTTCCTTCTTCAGATTCACTGACAAGCTTTTCTATATCATCTTTAATAAAATCGAGGCCCACTTCTTTTTTTATCTTTTCCAGTTCCTTCAGTTGGGCGAAAAAAGCTTTCTGGTCTTTCTTTTTCAAGGCTGAAACAACATCTTCACTCTTGTATAAAATAGCCATAAGATCATGAACATACTCCTTGAGCGTTTTGAGGTTGCTTTGAATAAATCCGATGGGATTATTTATCTCATGGGCAACACCGGCGGCAAGCTGGCCCAGCGATGAAAGCTTTTCTGTCTGAAGGAGCTGGGCATGGGTATTTTTTATTTCTTCATTCGCCTTTTCCAGCTGTGCCGTTCTTTTTTTCACCATGGCTTCCAGGTTTTTGCTGTACCCCTCTATCTTTTCTCTCGAAATTTTCAAAGCTTCCGTCATTTTTGCATTATCAATGGCAACGGCAATCTGCCCTGCCATGGTAATGAGGGTCTCTTTGTCGGACTCATTAAAATAACCTTTCCCGTTTTTGTTAATAACCTCGATAACACCGACGATCTGATCTTTTACAAAGAGAGGAACGGCAATCATGGTTCGGCTTTCAAAACCTGTTTTTTTATCTACGCCGCTAAAAAACCTTTTGTCCTTTTTTAAATCTTCAATAAGGAGCGACTCTCCATGTTCCAGCACCCACCCTGCAACGCCCTGTCCCCGCTTTATCCTGAACTCCTTGACTTCATCCCCCTTTTCACCGAGGGCCACAGTAAATACGAGTTCTCCGCTTACCTTGTCCAGCAAAAGGATTGAACAGGCCTCGGCATTGAGCACAGATTTGCTGATATCCATTATTTTTTCCAGCAGTTTATCCAGATCGAGCGTTGAAGAGATTGCCTTTGAAAGCTTTTCAAAAAGCTCCAGCCTCCTGATCCTCTCTGTCAGTTTTTTTACGAGGGACCGGTTTTCAGTCAGAAGATGCTGCCTTTCGACAGTCTTCATAACGGAATGGAGGAGTTCATCCTCATTAAAAGGTTTCTTTATATAATCGTAAACATCTTTTCTGATCGCTTCCACAGCAGAGTCGGTAGAGGCATAAGCCGTCATAATGATAATGGCCGCATCACGATTTAAGGCCCTGATCTGTGGAATCATTTCAAATCCCGATTCACCGGGCATGACTACGTCGAGGAGAATAATTTCCGCCTTCTCTTTCTTCAGCAGTTCAAGACCCTCTTCAGGGCATTTTGCCATTTTTACGTCGTAACCGGCCTTCGTCAGAATTTCACAGGCAACGGTTCGAATCAGTCTGTCGTCGTCAACGATTAATATTTTTTCCATTGTGAGCTCCCAATACTGCAAAATTGAAAAAAACCTCAGGATAACTGCTTTTTTCTCTCAATCCACTCTCCTCACTTTAGAGGGTATTTTTTATGATTTCATCAAGAGATTCGTCATCCAGGCTATCTTCATCTATGACAATACTCCCGTCTTCACTTCTGCTTACCTCCGATATGCCGGGATAATGGTTCTCCAGTTTTTTCAGTACGCCGGCCTGCTTTTTAACGGTTTTCGTAAGGTTTCTGTTGGTAAGCTTGAGATCTCTGAATTCAAGAGACTGGCTGACGGTCACCTGAATTTCCTCATCTTTCCAGGGTTTGGTAATAAAGCGATAGACTTCACCCTTATTGATGGCATCGATGGAAGCCCCTAAATCAGCGTAACCGGTAAGCATAATCCTTACCGTATCGGGGGAGACTTCCTTCACTCTGGCAAGGAAGTCGACACCACTCATGTGGGGCATTTTGTAATCGGAGATAATAAGTGAAATCTCGTTTTCTTCCACAATTTTTAATCCTTCGGCGCCGCTTGTTGCCGTAAATATTTCATAGCCCTCATTTCTAAAGAGCCTTACCAGCGAATTCAGTATATTGACTTCGTCATCAACGAACATAAGCGTATGTTTCATTATGGTCCCCCTTTCTCATTTGATTGCTGCTGTTTAAAATCTCATTTACTCCCCGGCGGGCACAATTCCCCATAGCGTTAATTACTCCCCTTCACAGGCCGTCAGCTTGCCGCGGGTGATTGCTTAACTGACAAACTTTTTCCAGGCATGTTGTTTTCACACCTTCATAAGCATCTCCTCCTCTTTTTCAATTATTTTCAATAATGCCTCCACCGGCTCAGGATCAAATTGCTTCCCGGCATTAACCTGGAACTCGTTAATAATAAACGCCAGTGTTCTTCCCTCCCTGTAGGGTCTGTCCGCCTTCATTGCATCGAAGCTGTCGGCAACAGAAAGGATGCGCGCCAGCAAGGGAATTTCTCTTCCTTTCAGACCATCGGGATAACCGCCGCCATCATACCTTTCATGGTGATGACGAACGGCGGGAATAATACTTTGCATCTGCTTGATGTGAGATATGATCGCCGAACCGGCCACGGGGTGCTTCTTCATCTGCTGAAACTCCACTTTCGTCAACTTGCCCGCTTTATTAAGTATACTTTCAGGCGTCCCCACCTTTCCAATATCATGGAGCAAACCGGCCAGTTCGAGATGATAGAGATCATCTTCATTAAAGTTGAGCGCTTTCCCGATAAGAAGAGCGTAACGGGTCACTCTTTCCGAATGTCCCGCCGTCCAGGGTGATTTTGTATCGATCGTTTCTGAAAAAGACTTGATCGACGAAATAAAAAGCTCATGCAGATCTTCAATTAACATGGCATTCTTTAATGCAACAGAGGCTTGCGAAGCAAGTATGCCCACAAGATCAATATTTCCCTGGTCAGGTTCGTTCTCTATTTTGCCCAGCTTTGCCAGATTTATGGCGCCAAAGACCTCATCCTTTACCTGGAGGGGGAATGTCATTGATGTCATCTCCCCTTCCACCATAATAGGGTCCAATTCATTGCCGGGCGCGCCTTTCTTCAAAACAATATGTTTGCCCGTTTTGGCGGCCTTCATGGCCATCTCTTCTCCAAGCGCCGCAATCATCCCTTTTTCCGGGAGTCCATCGAGCCCCCGCTGTATTTTTTGCGCGAATGACCCATTATTCTTTTTGAGCATTATCGATATATAGTCGGCGCCGGTTTCACCGGTGGCAACGTGGGCAACGTATTTAAGCAAATTATCGGTATTCACCTCCTGTACCATTCTCCTGCTCGTTTCAAAAAGCGGTAAAAGCGACTTGAGCCTCACATTCTCTTCGATCAAACGCATCTTTTCCATGGCATTATTGACGACAGTCATCAAGTCATTATGGCCGAAAGGTTTTAGAATAAACCCATCGGCGCCGCGCTGCATGGCGTCAAGCGCCATTTCTATTGTGCCGTAGCCTGTAACGATTATTGCGGCATTTTCAGGCCACTTTGCCTTGAATTGCTGAAGCAAATCCATGCCGCTCATACCGGGCATTTTTATGTCCGTAATAAGAAGGTCAATATTGTGCTCCTCCAGCAGGGAAAGCGCCTCCTTACAGTTTGAAGCAACAGCCGTTTCAAAACCTTCCCTTTGCAGAATCCTTTCGGCAAGGGAGACAATCACTTCTTCATCATCAACGACGAGTATCTTCTCTTTTTTCATGGGCCCTGTTCTCTATGCTTAACAGGCAGGAGGACGGAGAACTCACTCCCCTTTCCTTCTTCACTCTTTAAGGTAAGGCGGCCACCGTGGTTTTTTACAATACCGTAACTGACGGAAAGGCCAAGGCCTGTTCCCGCCTCCCCCTTGCTGCTGAAAAAAGGATCAAAAACCTTATCGACAAAAGCTTTCGGTATGCCGCAGCCATTATCCTTGAAGCTGATGAGCACATTCTTATTCGCTTTGTCGCATAAAACCTCCGTTTTTATTTTCAGTTCCCCGCCATCATCCATGGCATGAACGGCATTCCCCATCAGGTTGAGAAAGACCTGCTTCATCTGATTTTCATCGACCTCCACTAAAGGGAGCTTTTCCTCCAGGTTCAACTCAATTAAAATATTGGAGGTCGTTGCCATATGGCTTATGAGAGCAATGCTTTCTTTAATGATAGCATTGATATTACTCGCTTTTTTATTGATCTTTCGCTGACGGGAAAAGTCGAGGAGGTTGCGAATAATGCCTTTTATCCGGTATGATTCTTTTTCAATTACCTTCAAATCTGTATAAACAGAGGAGTTCTCATCGAGGTCTTCCAGAATTAATGAAGCATAACCAAGAACAGCCGTCATGGGGTTATTGATTTCATGGGCCACGTTGGCAGCCAGTTCGCCGATGGAAGCAAGCTTGGCAGACTGTACAAGCAACTCCTGCACGCCTTTCATCTCGGTAATATCTTCCATGACATGAACAAAGAGGGCGCTGCTTAATCCCCTTTCATCAACAACATAGCATCTGACTCTGAATATCTTGCCGCTTGCCGGGTCGGTCAGTTCTTCTTTCCCCGGCAAGGGGTTGCCCTTTGACAGGGAACACATAGTTACAGGCTCTTTCATAACAGGAAAAACCTCCCAGTATTTCCTGCCGATCATATCATCATAGCTTATGCCGGCTTCATCCTGAAAAGCCTTGTTAGCCCTGACAATTCTACAGTCCCTGTCATGAATAAAAATAGGGTCCCATATGCCGTCAAAGGTTTTAACCCACTCCTCTTTAATATGTATAATCGCTTTCTGCGATTCATTAAGGTCCTCCATCATATAAAGCATCGCTCTGCGCGTATCTTCAAGCTCGGCTTCGCGCTTTTTGGATTCGCTCAGTTTGTTTTTCAGGAAAGTCAGTTCCTTTTTAAGTTCTTCAATGGGGCCATCTTTTTCGCCGGGGTCCGGCGTCAGGCCATTGGAAGCAAGCCCGGAAAGGGCTGTTATTTTTTCCTGCTCTTTCATCGCTAAAAGGAATTGCCAAAGGTTTCCGTTTTTTTCAATTTCAACACCATTCCCCACCCCCCGCATCATGCCGGGGGGAATTTCGTCCGCCAGGGATTAAAGAATGAGAAGGGGAGATTTACATCCCTTTGCGAGTCACCGGCCCGGCGCTTCTCAATTCCATAATTTTTCCCCTGAGCTTCAGGTTTTCATCCTTCAGTTCCTTCATCCTGAATTCCCGCTGTACCGTTGCTTTACGGAAACATTCCAACTCTTCAAGGCGGCTTTCCATTGCTTCTTCCGCCATTTTTTTCTCTGTTATTTCCGTAAAATTCCCTACATATCCACTAACTTCGCTCCCGGAAGTCATAATAGGAGAAACCTGAAGCAAACCCCAGAGCACCTTCTTGTCCAATGTGACGAAACGATGCTCTGATTTATACTCCCGCCGGTCCCGCATGACCCCTTCCAATGCCTCAATGACCCGGTCCGATTCATCGGGGTGGAGGCACTTTTCCCATCCCTTTCCCATGGCATCAGGGGCCGTCATACCTGTCAGATCGGACAATCGCCGGCTCCAGTATGTAATATTGCCGCTTAAATCGGCGGCAAAAACAGCCGATGGCGATAGCTGGAGAAAAGTCCTGAAGTGCTCCTCTCTTTCTTTCAGTTGACTAAGGGATTTAACATTCTTGACCATTTGCCACATTTCATCGAGCATTGTTATAATAGCCCTCAGGTCAACATCGTCATAATTTTCACTTTTGTTGGCCACAGCGGCAACAGCAACAAGTTTCACACCATCAAAGACAGGAACGCACAGAAGTCTCTCAATTAAAACATGCCTGTCAGGATAAAACCTCTGGCCCTCCTCTATTTCCTTTTCGCAGTCATTGACGATAATGGGGTAACCCTTCCTGATAACGTCCTTCAAGACCCCGGCCTCATTAATATTTATTTTTCCGGTTTTCTTTTCAACGCAGCGCTCATCATTAGCATCGTTGACTTCATTGGCTTCCCTGGAAAAGGAATAAGCGATCATTTCAGCATCTTCCGACATTAAACCGATAAATGAAAACCTGCTTGCCGTGCATATCAAGGATTGTTTAAGCACAAAAGCGAATATTTCTTCATCCGAGTTAAATCGTCTTTTGTGCATTTCCATTAAGGTAAAAATATTCTGTTCTCCACGAACTGCCTCTCTCTCTATTTTTTTTGTCCGGCTAATATCGGTCAAACAACCTACGATCTCCTGCGGGTTCCCCTTTTCATCTTTCATGACTGTCAACTCGTCACAAAGCCAGATATAGCTGCCATCGTGACAGCGAAAGCGGTATTCATGATAACCGACACTGCTTTCGAGGCTTCTCGACAGCTTGAATAACAGTCTTGCCCTGTCATCGGGGTGAACATGCTCTATCCAGAATTCCGGATTTTCAAGAAAATCTTTGGACTCATACCCCGTCATTTTGTCAATATTTTCACTTACAAAGGTAGCGCCGTAATCTCCCGATGCCTTTGAAGTGTAAATAACGGCACCCCTGGAAGTAAGCAGGTATTGAAGCCGCTTATTGACCTCAAGGGCCCTGTCATCGAACGCTTTGAGAGTGCCCGTATCGGCAATGGTAACAAAAAAGGTTGCCCTATCGGCCTTTAGCTCACCCCGGGCATGGACCCACATGACCTTGCCGTCGGAAAAAAGGTTTCGATGATAAATGTCGTACTTTTTTTTCCCCTTAAGCGCAAGGTCAAGGTTCTCTTTGACAAATCCCAGGTCATGGGGATGGACCCTCTCGAGGACAGGCTCTATTGCAGGTTTTACCTTTTCAGGATCAGCACCGTAAAGCCTGAATAATTCATCCGACCAATAGACTTCGTCGCTTTTCAGGTTCCACTCAATAAAACCCATTTTCCCCACCCTCTGGGCCATAAGAAGCCGTCGTTCACTTTGCTCCGATTTATGGAGTGCCTCCTTAAGCTCTTCTTTGTTTCCCTTCCTTTTTTCCATCATTTACCCTGTTATAGCGCAGTCGAAAAGACAAACATTGCGCATCGCTCAAGACAGGTTCTCTTCAGGCAGTTTTTTTTCCAATGCTTCAATATATAATTTCAGTTTTTTATTCTCCTTTTTTAAGGCCCCCATTTTCAGTTCCCTGCCGACCATAAGCTTGTTGATACGTTCCACCTCATCGAGCTTGCGCTTTAACAGGCCGACGGCTTCCTCCTTTTCTCTTTCGGCTTTCTTCTTTTCCAGGGCATTCCTCAAAGCCCCCGGCAGCCGCATTAACCGGTCTTTCAGTATATAGTCATCCATCCCTTCTTTCATACATACCACAGCCAGTGTTTCTGAAAGTGAACCTGTAACCAGGATAAAGGGGATAAAAAGATTTAGGGATTTAAATAACCTGAATGCCTCGAGCCCCGTAAGCCGGGGAAGGGAATAATCAGCCAGGACAATGTGCGGCACATCTTCTTTCAACGCCTCCATAAAGGCCTCCTTCGTATCTACACGCTTTAATGAAAATCCTATTGCCGCTTTTTTCAGTTCATACCGGACCAGTTCGGCATCTGCCGGATTATCTTCAAGCATAAGAATTTTCAGATCCTCATTCATGAGCCCCCGAACTCACAAGAGAAATAAAGCGTATTGATTTACCTCACTTAAAGTTTATCACCCGCTTTAATTATTGCAAGTTCCCCACCTCTGATAAATAAATCCCCGGCAGGGACTATGACCGGCAGTTTGCTGCGGAGCGGCTCATTATCATTTCGTCTCATTATGAAAGCGGCAATTAAAGCTGAAAAGGGCAGTGGCCCATGGATTTATGTCTCTTGAGGGGCTTTGAGAGTGCAGCTATTTTAGGGGGGATCTGTTTACATCAATTATGCAATGCCTTGATAGAGACATTCATGGGGCGCCGCAAGGCGGACTTCCTTTTTTTCATTTCCTCCGTCACGGTAATCTTTCGGGGGTCCTGTCAATCATTTTTACGCGCCGGACAATCTTTCCATCGCTCTTCTTAATCTCTCATTCTCTTTTTTTAACTCACCCATTTTGAGTTCTCTTCCAACCATGAGCCTGTTGAATCTTTCCAGTTCATCAATATTTTGTTTCAGTTTTTCTTCCATTTTTTTTCGTTCCGTAATATCGATTGTATATTCTATTATCTGGATTACCTCTCCTTTATCGTCAAAGACAGGATGACTGTAGGCTTCTACAACGACGGCGTTCCCTTCAGCATCGAAATGAGTATGTTCCGCCATGGCAGGTTTTTTTGTTTCTTTTACTTCCTCAAGCAGGCAGAGGTGATCTTTTCCGTCGCAGGGGCTTTTTCTGTTATGGGTAAGCTCATAACAGGTTACGCCTTCTTCAAACTTGTCTTTTAAAGCCGCATTTGCCATTTTGACGGTAAAATTATGGCTGTCGATAACATAGAAGGGGTGAGTAATGGAATCAAAAACCGTCCTTAGAAAATCGCCCTGTTTTCGTATTTTCTCTTCACTGTTTTTTCGCTCTGAAATATCCCTGACAATACCCGTTGCATGCCATTTTCCGTTGACTTTGACAGATGAAATGGAGACTTCCACGGGAAACTCACTGCCGTCTCCCCGCAAGGCAATGCATTCTATCGTTTTGCCGACTAAAGGCCCCTCCCCCGTTTTACTGAAGGCTTTCATCCCTTCACCGGCATCCCTGCGAAAACGCTCGGGAAGAATTAGTTTATGTATGTTTTTCCCTGCCGCTTCATCAAAAACATAACCAAACATCTCTTCCGCTCTTTTGTTCCATAAATGGATATCCCCCTTTTCCTGAATGTAGATAATGGCATCCTGAGCCGTTTCGGTAATCACCCTTAAACGCTCTTCACTGGCTTTCAGTTTTTCAAGAGCTATCCTTCTTTCCTTTTCAGCCTCTTTCTTTTCAAGCGCATTCATAAGCGCTGAAGGAAGCCGTTTCAGGCTTTGTTTCAGGATATAATCGTCCATCCCTTCACGCATGCACTCTACTGCCGTCTCTTCATTGAGGGAACCCGTCACCAGAATATAGGGAATGTGCTTTCCATATTCCCTAAAGAGCTTAAACGCTTCCAGACCGGTAAATTGCGGGAGCGTATAATCGGAGAGAACAACATCCCACTTTGTCTCCCCAAACTCCCTGAGAAAGGCATCTTTTGTTTCAACCCTTTTCCATGAAAAATTTATTCCCCCCTTCTTCAGACTGAGGGTCATCAGTTCGGCATCATCAGGATTGTCTTCAAGAATCAAAATTTTTAATTCTTTCTCCATTATTTTTTCAGCTCATTCCTGTTTAGTTTTCAAATGTTCCTCCCCTTCAAGGGGGAGGTCAGGTAAATCTGCAATTTCCTGACCGGACAATGCCGGGTCCAACTGCTGTTTCAGATTTAAGCACTTTCTTTTTCCGTGCCTCCCTCTTTTTGTACTTCCCCATTCAAGGCAGTCTGTTCAGTATCATCCAGTAAAATCCGAGATCCGAGATGGTTTTGGCAAAGTCTTCGAAGTTAATGGGTTTGGTAATATAACTGTTGACGCCAAACTGGTAACTTTCAACAATATCTCTCTCCTCACTGGATGAAGTGACCACCACAACAGGTATGCCCTTTGTCCGCTCATCGGACTTGATCCTTTTTAAAACCTCGATTCCGTCCACCTTGGGCAGTCTCAGATCGAGCATGACCAGTTTTGGGGCATTTTTTATACTCCCGTCGGCATGGTTGCCCTGGCCAAACAAAAAATCGATCGCTTCGGCGCCGTCTTTTACCCAGACCAGTTTGTTGGCGAGATTACGTTTTTTCAGCGCCCTTATTGCCAGTTCCGCATCAGCCAGTGTGTCCTCAACTAAAAGGATTTCCACTTCGCCTGAACTCGTCATACCTCTCTCCTCTTAATCGTTATTTACTTTCCAAATTGAAAAGGAAGCTCTATCCATCATTTAAAAGTTTTCAAGAAGAGCTATAATTTTTTTCTCCAGGCGCTCTTTGACTCTTTGAAAAAGCGGGTCACCGCTCCCTGGGGAGAGAAAAATAAAAGGTCGCCCCTTCTTCTGTTTTTCCCTCAGCCCAGATTCGCCCGCCATGCTTTTCGATGATCCGCTTGACGATAGAAAGACCGGCGCCTGTTCCTTCGAATTCCTCTACTCCATGGAGCCGCTGAAAAACACCAAAGAGCTTGTCTTTGTAATCCATATCGAAGCCGACGCCATTATCCTTAATACTGTATATCTTTTCTTCTCCTTCAATTTTACCCGCCATTTCAATGATTGCAAGGTCCCTTGTCCTTGTAAATTTGACGGCATTGGAAAGGAGGTTGGTCAAAACCTGCCGGATCATGGGGCGGTCGCCAAAGACAGCGGGGAGCTTACCGGCTTTAAAACTTATCTTACGCTCCGGCGCCGCTGATTTAAGTTCATTAAAAATGTCATCTGCAAGCGCTTTCATATTGATGCGGCATATGTTTATTTCCTTTCGTCCCATGCGGGAAAAATTGAGAATATCGTCTATGAGCCGCCCCATCCTGTTTGCATTATCTCTGACAATACTTAAATAGCGTTGCCCTTCTTCATCGACCTTATGGCTATACTCTTCCAGCAATATTCGTGAAAAACCGTCAATGGCCCTGAGCGGCGCCCTGAGATCATGAGAAACAGAGTAACTAAAACCCTCCAGGTCCTTCACTGCCGCTTCCAGTTCCTCTGTCCGTTCCTTCACTTTTTCTTCAAGCTCCTGGTTAAGTTTATTAATCTTGTCTTCGGCCTTTTTGTAATCACCAAAGTCCTCGAATATGATGGCAAACTTGCCTTTTTCAGGCGAGTAGGCGAGGACGCTGTACCAGCGGTCAAGCTCTTTTGTATAACTTATAAAGCGGGCAGGCTCCCCTTCCAGGGCCACTTTCCCGTAGGTTCCTATCCAGTCAAAGTCTTCCTTCACTATGCCGGGCAGCGCTTGTGTCACCCGCTTTCCGATAATGTCCTCCGACATAAGACCGGTCAATCTCTCAAAAGCGTCATTAACCTCCAGGAATATGTAGTCAACAGGAATGCCGTCGCCATCGACGATTATCTCGTGATAGGCAAAACCGTTGAGCATATTGTCAAAAAGGGCGCGGTATCTTTTCTCTCTCTTTTCAAGCGCCTTTGTTCTCGCCGCGATCTTCACTTCAAACTCTGCATTCACCCTGGCCAGCTGCCCTCGTTTTTCATCGAGTTCCCTGCTGCTTGAAATTGCATTTTCATGGAGGGAATAGAGAAGCGTCAATATCTGCCCTCTGCTGCAGCTCACCTTGAGATAGCTGCCGTCAACCAGTATATCGGTAGCCTTCTCTTCAGGCCTGTTAACAACCTGCAAGTGCTGCTCGATTACAGCAGTGACCATGGAAAGAATACTGTCATTGCTGCAGGGTTCGGTAATATAGTAATCGGCCCCCGCATTGAGGGCCTGTATAAACTCATCCACATGGGCAAGGCGGGTGCGCAGGATGAGAGGGATATCCCTTGTTGCATTGTCATTCTTGATATTCCTGCACATATCGAAACCTCTCATAAAAGGCATGGTTGCATCACCAATAATTATATGGGGAACCTCCTTCCTGGCAAGTTCGAGGACTGCCTCTCCCTTTCCCGCTGTTATAACGGAATAGCCTCCCCTGGAAAGGATATCCTTTAACAAAGGCTGCTGCCGGCTGCGGTCCTCAACAACCAGTATTTTACTTTCCCCGCTCATAAGTAATAATCCCTCCTTTTATCAGCTTGCCCCATTCTCTCCCCTTAATAATCAAGCCTTTAGAGATACCTTTTATTTAGGGTTTATATGCTTTTGACGCTTCGTCATTGAGTTCACTTTTTTCCGGAATCTTGTCAACGGGCGAGATCAGAAGCTACGCCTTTTTCGGGCAGGGTGAACCGGAAAATAGCCCCTTTGCCCACTGTCCCTTCAGCCCACAACCTTCCACCGTGCTTATCGATAATCCTCTTGACGATGGCAAGACCGGCGCCCGTTCCTTCAAATTCATCTGTTCCATGGAGCCGCTGAAAAACGGCAAAAAGCTTCTCTTTGTACGCCATATCGAAGCCGACGCCATTGTCCCTGACAGAGTAAATTATTTCATCATTTTCAATTTTAGCATCCACTTCAATGCTTGCAACGTCCCTTGTCTTTGTAAATTTGATGGCATTGGAAAGGAGGTTGGCAAAAACCTGCCGGATCATCGACTGGTCTCCGGAGGCAGTTGGAAGCTCACCGGCTTTAAAGTTTATCTCACGGCCCGGCGCCATTAGCTTGAGTTCATTAAAAACCTTCAGTGCAAGCGCTTTCATATCGATATCACTCATATTCATTTCTTTTCGGCCCATGCGGGAAAACTTGAGAATATCGTCTATGAGCCGCCCCATCTTATTGGCATTATCTCTGACGACCTTTAAATAGCGCTGCCCTTCTTCATCAACTTTATTGCCATACTCTTCCAGCAATATTCGCGAAAAACCGTCAATGGCCCTGAGCGGCGCTCTCAGATCGTGAGAGACAGAGTAACTGAAGGACTCCAGGTCCTTGTTTGCCGCTTCAAGTTTACCCGTAGAGCTTTTCAGGTTACTATTCAGTTGCAACAGCAGTTCTTCAGACTCTTTTCTATAGGAGATATCCTCAATAACGGAGATAAAGTATTTCGGCTTGCCTGCCGACTCACGAACGAGCGCTATGGACAGGTTTATCCAAACGATAGAGCCGTCCTTTCGTATATAGCGCTTTTCCATAGCGTAGTTCTCAATTTCACCTTCAAGTATTTTATTGATACAATTAAGGTTTTTTTCAAGGTCATCAGCATAGGTAATATCCTGAAACGTTTTTTCAAGTAACTCCTCCCGGCTGTAGCCTGCAATCTCACAAAGTTTGCGGTTAACAGCGAGCCACCTGCCGTCAAGGGCCACCCTGCCGACACCGACGGCCGCCTGCTCAAATGTGGCGCGGAACTTCTCTTCACTGTCACGAAGCAGTTCCTCCGCCCTTTTACGCTCCGTAATATCTTCGTGAACGGAAACCCATACCTTTCCATATTCGGGGTGATTAAATTCTGAAACCGATGCATAGCACCAAAATGGCGTGCCGTCTTTCCTGATATTTTTTATTTCACCTCTCCATTCACCGCTCTCGTTGAGCGCTTTTATTATTTTTGCTGTCCCTCCTTCAGCTTCTTTATTATCGGAAGCTGAAGGCGCATTAACAATGGAGATATGCCGACCAATCATTTTCCCTGCTTCATAACCGAACATCTCTTCAAACTTGGGGTTGGCAAATACAATAATACCGTCGTTGGCCCTGACAAGGTTAACGCCTTCATTCATGTTGGTTGTAATTTCAGCGCTCAGTTTCCGCTCCGCTTCGGCCCTTTTGCGCTCTGTAATATCACTCCAGATACTCTGAATGAAAGTGTCATTGTCTATCGATATGAGCCTGCTGCTGACCAGAATATCTCTTAGCTCTCCATCTTTTTTCCTGTGTTTCGTTTCAAAAAGATCACTTCCCTCCCTTTTTATTTTTTCTATATGCATTTCCACTTCTTCAGCAGATTCCGTCACCTCGAAGTCCGGGATTTTCAGCTTTTCAAATTCTTTACGCCTGTAACCGAGGCTCTCGTATGTCTTTTCATTGAAGGCGACCATCTTTCCATTAGCAGGGTCAATGAGAACGATAGAGTCGGCAGCCTGATCGAAGATGGCCCGGTACTTCTCCTCCGACCGCCTTACCTCGGCCGTTCGCTCTTCTACTTTCTGCTCCAGTTTCTCATTCAATAATTTAAGCCGCTCTTCAGCCTTTTTACGCGCACGCTTGGCCCTGACGGCCTCCACCAGGTTTGCCAGCGTTTCTGTGAAGGGTTGAATGAACTGTACCACGCCCTCATCATACCCATCCTCTCTGTTGGCAATGCAGAAGATACCCACCTGTTTATCTTCCTTGTAAAAGGGAATACCCAGAAAGGTATTAAGAGGAGGATGGCCTTCAGGAGTGCCGCCACTGCGGGGATCCCCGGCGGGATCATTGGATATGACCGGTTTCCCCGAACTTACCACGGCACCGAACAAGGTTTTCATATTACGGAATCCAAGCCCCGTCGTGGACGCTATCTTGTAGGTCTCCCGCGACGCCTGGTCCCAGGCCACATCCGATATGGCCAGAATCATTAAATAGGGTGTGCCGTCATCTTCATAAACGGTTTCAGCAATAAGTCCGTATTCACTTTCCGTCGCTTTAAGGAGTTCATCCAATACCTTGTTGTACATAACCATCTGATCAGCTTCGGCAATGAAATGATACTGTGACGTTCTTATAGCATCGAGAAGGCTGTTGGCCCTGCTTATTTCATCTTCGGCCCGCTTGCTTGCCAGAGCATCCATCATGGCTACGGAGAGACCTTCAATGGCTTTCTCATCGGCAATGTGATATCCACCTTCCTTATTCCCCAAACCTATCATGCCCATAACTTTTCCCTCTTTTATAAAAGGTACGCCAAGGAATGCGTAAAGAGGCGGGTGCCCCCGGGGAATGTCAACATGATCGGCATGGTTTTTAATGGCCTCTTCACCGTTTACGATTCTTGATTTTCCCTCCTTCATGGTCCCTCTGTCTACGCCACGAATGGCCATATCCTTGATGATAAGGGTGGCATGCCCCCGGGGAACCTTGCATTCGTCCCATCCGGGATTACTGATGGCAATGGTATCGAAAAGTCCCTTCTCATTAATCTCACCAAAGAATCCGAATTTGCTTCCTGTCAACTCCTCGGCTATGGAAAGGCATACTTTCCCCAATTCCTCCTCCGTCTTGCATCTGATCCTCTCCAGCAATACCCTGTTAATTGCACCAATTACCCTGTTCCGCCTTGCTGATTCATCTTCCACCCCTTTGCGCTTTTCAGCCATTTGATTAAAAGCAAAGGAAAGCTCGCCAATTTCATCCTTTTTGCCGGAAGCAATCCTGTAATCCAGGTCCCCTTCCCCGATCATTTTAGCGCCGCTCGCCGGTTCCCTGAGAGACCGTGAGAAGGTTCTGATAAATAAAAAAGACAGGATTATTACGGCTGAAGAAAGGATTCCCGTCAAGATCAGTGTGAAAATATTGACTCTTGTTTGAAATTTTACGGCGTCCTTATGCACCTTCTTACCCAGTTTGGAAGCATTGGCAACTATAGCCTGTGATTTAGTCAAGAGACGGCCGGCCTGTCTTTTCTCAAGCAAAAGGGCGGCATTGATCTTTTCCTGTGGCGCGCCTTCCCGCCGCAGGGCTTCTATTTTTTTGTAATTTGTCCTTAGCTGTGAAAACATGCCCGACAAGTCCCTGTACCGGGCATGCATTGATTTTAATAATTCCTCTTCTCCATCCTCAAGCAAAGCCGTAATGCCTTTCAGGGTCTCTCCCATGGCGTCATATTTTGACTGCCACTGCCGGACCATTCGCTGTTCATGATACAACAGGTATTCATAGCTGATTATTTCAAGCTGCGACAGGGCAATCTCAAGTTCCATCAACTGCTCATGTTTTTCGCCTTCCCTGTTGACCCGCTTTGATGATGTTGTAACAATGGAGAAAAGGAGCACAGCCAGAGCAAATGTCACGGCAGCGCCTATTAAGAGTTTATTTCTGATTTTCATTCTTTTTCACCACCCGCTTTTATCTTGTTCAGAAAATACCGGAATAAACCATGGAGGCAATAATGGTGTAGTCATTTCTTTTAAAGCTGTTGAACATGACGGACGTCCGGGCGACAGTTACCATATGGAGGCCGCCTTCATTCAACATCGTTGCAAGGGCGTTTTTGCCGGAAGCAAATTCCTTGATCGTTACATGAAGTCCCTCTTGCTGAAAATAGTTTTTCTTTTCCGCCACCCGGAGGGCTGCCGGAAGAATACTCATCTCTACTCCAGGGGTAAGTTTTTCGGGAGAGGCCGTCTTCTTATGAGGTTTTTCCCCGGGGAAATAAAAATAAATAAGGCCATCGGCAATAAAGAAGGCGATTATGATTCCAGTAAAAGTACGTTTTTTCATGAGACGAGAAATAACTTAATAAGATGAAATGCTGAAAAAGCTTCCCTTTCAGAACACTTCTCTCGAAAAAGAGTCCTGTTGCTCATAGTGATAAGTATAGCAGAAGATCAAAGATAACAAGGGAAAGGGAAAAATAAGGTTTGCCGGAAATATTCCCTACCGCCCCATTTGGAATATTAAAAATCTGTGAACTTTATAATCCCCGTCACGCCATTGAAAGGGATACGGAAGTGGAACTGGTTCTTGAGGATGTTCTTGAAGAATTGCCCGACAGGTTTGAAAGTGTCAATAATTTTGAACAGTACGGCAAATTTGACCAGGGGGTAGCGCCATGGAAAAGTTGACAGGGGAATTTTTATAATGATGAACTTAAAATGACCGTAAGAGAAGCCCTGAGTTACAGAAAAGAACTATAAACCAGGAGAAGCAGTGAAAAAAACAGTCCCTCCTTTATGACAGGCCTCAAAAAAGCTGTTCCCGAGCCACCCCGGTTGATCACGGTAAAGATAGCGCCATCATCATTGATGATTACAAATTTGATGGCCTCTCTTTTGATGATCTAAACAGCATCCATTGATGAGTCCTCTTATTGCCTCTTCACCTGCCGCAAGGCGCCGTCCCCCCTTCCTCTTTTCATGGCGGCCCTTGCGGTAAATCTGCCAAGGAATTCCCTTTAGGCTGAAAAGGTTCTCCCTGCCTTGTTTCCTTTCTCTTCAACCCCCTTTGCCATCTCTTCCCTGTAGGAAGCGAGCTTTTCTGCAATAAGCGGATATTTTATGGAGAGGATTTCCGCCGCAAAAATCCCGGCATTTTTTGCTCCCGCCTTTCCAATAGCCATGGAAGCGACGGGAATGCCACCGGGCATCTGAACCGTTGCAAGGAGGGCATCCATGCCCTTTAAGGGGGAAGAATCGATGGGAACACCGATTACAGGCAATGTCGTCTCAGCAGCAAGAACGCCTGCCAGATGGGCCGCCGCCCCTGCTCCTGCAATAATCACTTCAACACCTTTTCCCCTGGCCCCTGATGCAAGCGCGGAAGCCCTGGCCGGAGACCTGTGAGCCGAAGCAATGGTAAGTTCATAACCGATGTCAAACTGTTCAAGTGCTTTTGCCGCTTCTTCCATGACGGGAAGGTCAGAATCGCTCCCCATTAATATTAGTACCTTTACGCCTTTTTCCATTTTATAACCTCGCTAATCCTTTCTTTCCGATATCCTTTCTAAAATAGACGCCCTCCCATGAGATGGATTTAACAGCGTCGTAAGCTAAATTGATGGCCTCTTCCAGCCCTTCACCAAGGGCAGTCACTCCAAGTACCCTGCCGCCATTGGTAACTATTTTGCCCTCCCGGCCGGATGTGCCGGCATGAAAAACAACCAGATCCTGACGGTCTTTAAATGAATTGAGGCCTGATATTTCCTTCCCTTTTTCATAATTGCCCGGATAACCGCCGGCAGCCATGACAATGCAGACGGTTTTTCTCTCCTCCCATTCCATGGTAACGGTATGGAGTTTTTCTTCGACAACGGCCTCCAGAACGGGAATAATGTCGCTCTTCATACGCATCATAATGGGTTGGCACTCGGGGTCTCCAAACCTGCAGTTAAATTCTACAACACGGGGACCGTCTTTAGTCATCATAAGGCCCGCATAGAGTATCCCTTTATAAGGTTTGCCCTCTTTAGCCATGCCATCGATAAGTGGCTTGATAATTTCCTTAATAATCCTTTTTTCAAGCGCTTCCGTAACAACCGGCGCCGGGGAATAAGCCCCCATCCCTCCCGTATTGGGCCCCTTATCACCATCATAAACTGCTTTATGGTCCTGTGACGTGGGCATGGGGAGTATGTTTTTACCATCGGAAAAAACAAGGTAGGACGCCTCTTCACCATCCATGAACTCTTCAACAACCACCTTCTCGCCGGCAGCGCCAAAGGCCTTGTCTCCCATCATTGCCTCAACGGCCTCCCCGGCTTCAGCGAGAGTTTGAGCGACAACGACACCCTTTCCCGCCGCAAGGCCGTCGGCCTTTATAACAATGGGGGCGCCCATTTTATCAATATAGTCGAGAGCTTCTTTCTTTGAAGTAAAGGACGCATAGGCAGCAGTAGGAACACCATACTTTTTCATGATGGCCTTGGAAAAAGCCTTGCTCCCTTCCAGTTCTGCCGCGGCCCCGGAGGGTCCGAATATTTTCAGTCCCTCTTTCTCGAAATGATCGACAATGCCCATGGTAAGCGGCACTTCGGGACCGACGACGGTAAGATCGATGGCCTCTCTTTTTGCAAAGTCGGCCAAACCATCGATGTCGCTTGCAGAGAGATCTGCCGTTTCCGCAATTTCCGCAATACCTGCATTCCCCGGCGCGCAGTAGACTTTATCTACGAGGGAGCTTTTGCTTATCTTCCAGACCAGGGCATGTTCTCTTCCGCCACTGCCTATTACGAGGACCTTCATTTATTCACCTATCTATTATTATTTAATCCATAAACAACCCTCCTTACCTCTACCCTCAGGGGGCATCAAGACCCTGGTCAAGGGGAGGAGTAATTATATCCCCTCCTACCAGGGAGGGGACAAAGGAAAGGTTTAAGTTGAAAGGACTAACTCAGTTTTTCCTCTATCCTTATAACCTTCGTTGAATCCATAACCACATCAAGCTTGTCAATTTCCGTCAGGGCATGCCTCAGGTTCTTCTCCTGCGCCTCGTGCGTAATGATAACAAGGGGAACGGCCTTTTCCTCATGACGCCCTTTCTGAAGAACAGAAGAAATACTGATATTATGTGCGCCGAGAATTCCCGATATTTTTGAGAGCACACCGGGACTGTCAACAATTGAGAAACGGAGATAATACTTGGAAATAACCTCTCCAATATCCTTCATTTTAAGATCTTTAAGGATCTTATAGCCAAGGGGAGGTACCCTTCCCGAGATTCCATTAATAATATCTCTTGAGAGTTCGATAATATCACCGACAACAGCGCTTGCCGTCGGCATCATTCCCGCGCCGGGACCGTAATACATGGTAGGACCGATAGCATCGCCCGTCACATAAACAGCGTTGAGAACACCTTCTACATTAGAAAGGAGCGCCCCTTTCGGAATCATGGTGGCATTGACCCTTGCCTCGATTTCACCATCGGAATTTTTGGCTATGGCAAGAAGCTTGATTTTGTATCCAAGCTCGGTGGCATAATCAATATCCATTTTACTTATATCACTGATCCCTTCTGTGTGAATGTCTTCGAAAACGACCTTTGTTCCAAAAGCGAGGGAAGCAAGAATGGCAAGTTTGTGAGCGCTGTCGACACCTTCAATGTCAAAAGTAGGGTCAGCTTCGGCATAGCCCAGTTCCTGGGCTCTTTTCAATACCGTCTGAAAATCACCCCCCTTGTTTGTCATCTCTGTCAGAATGTAGTTGGCAGTACCGTTGATAATCGCGTCGATAGTTCCAAGATTGTTGGCAGAAAGACCTTCCTTGATGGCCCTTATAACAGGGATCCCTCCCCCGACACTCGCCTCAAAACCAATATCCGAACCACTGTCGGCCGCTTTTTCAAAAATTTCGGCGCCATGAACAGCAAGAAGCGCCTTGTTGGCGGTAACCACTCTTTTACCCTTTTCAAGGGCTGCCATAACAAAAGACCTGGCCGGTTCATAACCGCCGATCAGTTCGACAACAATATCGATGTCGGAATCATTAATAATATCACCGGCATCGGTAGAGAAAGCGACAGCTTTGCCCGCTGTTACACCCCGGTCAGTCTCTATGTCCTTGTCGGCAATACGGGTCAGCCTAAGCTCCGAACCGAGCCGTTCCCTGATGATGCCGGCATTGTCCTGTAATATTTTTACAACACCGGCGCCTATCGTCCCAAAGCCGATAAGCCCGACATTAATTGTCTCTTTTCCCATCATATTTTCTCCTTAATCCTCAAGGGGATAACAAATATTTAAAAGGGGGGAGTATAACAGAATAGTCCAAAACTTGTAAAGGAGCAGCAAAGGACCAAATTCCCAGGCCTTCTTCAGGGGAAGATTATAAAGCGCTCACGGGAAGCTTTTCATCCGAAAAACAAAGGAACTTTAAATAACACCCACCCTCTCGGCGCTAACCCATCCAACAAGGCCGCCAGGTGTTGAAACCTTGAACCACTGCTTGTCGGAAGCAAGAATGCTTACCTTCACACCCTCATTAATTTCGACTTGCGGCGTTCCCTGCGCCATGGGAACTTCATAAAGCTCGGCCTTGCCGCCAACGATAATCCCCTTATTCAAACTTTCCTGCCTGAACAATTCATAAGAAGCTATGGCAGCCAAAATAAGCGCTGCAAAAGTAAAAAGAGTCCCTGCTTTTTTGAGTTTCAATCTGCGGTTTTCATCGCCTGTAAGCAGCATTGCCGAAAAAAGAATAAAGAGGACAATGTAAAAGAATAAGGTCAAATCGGCTGACCGGGCAAAGGTAATAATGCCTGCGATTCCTTCCCAGGGCGCCGATGCATCGATGGAAGGATCAGTGAGGGAAAGCTGCTCTTTTACGAGGGAAAGATTGTATTCTACATCTTCGCTCCCCGGGGAAAGCTCAAGGGATTTTTCATAATTGAGCAACGCATAGCCCCCCTCACCGGTCTTCACATAAGCATTGCCGAGATTATAATAAACATCGGGGTTTATGATCCCCTTATTTATCATTTTTTTATACCCCTTGATTGCCTCATCATACCTGCCATCCATATAGGCAAGATTGGAAAGAGAAAAAAGCTCTTCCGTCGAAGCGCCTTCATTACCGGCATAAGCTTCACCGGTAAAAAGAAGGAGACACAGCGCACATAATGCCTTTTTCATTATTTTCATAGCTTCCTCTCAAGTCCCGATTTATCAAAATCCCTGATAATATTAACAGCCTCGTCAAGGAAGTTCTCCATCTCTTCCTTACTGTACCTTGTTGGTGAAAAACGCCCCATATCGGCCGTGGTCATCACTTTTTCAATGCGTTCTATAAGCGCCTCAGGACAACGGGCCTCACCAAGCACAATGCCAAGCTCCTCTTTTGATACCGAGGCCGGGGCCATATTCAGCTTGTGGGCAAAATAATCGATAAGGGCGGAAGAGGTTGAGCTAAAGAAATCCCTGCTGTCATCGGCAGAACTCATGGATTCAGCCAGCTTGAGGGCTTTCATGGCCCGTTTGACAGCGCCGGAAGTTTTCTCCTGTCTTCTGGAGGCCCCCCTTGCGGCAATGATTCCTGTTAAGGTGAGAGGCGGCAAAAGAATCAATATAAGATAGACGCCCTGAAAATAGGAATAAGGGTTCCAGTTAGCAAGATCACTTTTCATCCGGATGGGCCTCAGGCTCTTTCTGGCGGCGCCATTTCCCAAAAGCGCCCCGGGCTCGGAGGATTTGAGGAGGCCCGCTGCAGCGGAGGCCTTCACCGACACGGTAATATCTTTCGTTTTAAGGGTCCTGAATTTTTCCTTTGCCGGATCAAAGAAAGTAAATGAAAAAACAGGCAGTTTCAGATCGCCGCTTTTTAAAGGGACAAAAAGAAATTCAAAACTTTTTGTCCCGCTGATCATATCGTTAAAGGTAGAAATATCCATACTGTCCTTCGGTTCATAACCCCTGAAAAACTCCGATTCTTCATAGGAAGGGGGAGTAATGGCCTTAATATTTCCCACACCGGCAATCTTGACCTTAACGATAACGGGCTCATCCTCTTTCGCTTTCAGGTTCTCCACCCCGGCTTCAATGGTAAAATTTCCTGCAATACCGGAAAAACCTTCCGGCTCCCCGGGCAGAGGCAAGACCTCCACTTCAATAGGCTCCGTACGGAGTGTAATGGGCCTTGCAAAGGGATCAAGCAAGGCGCTAAAAGTTGTACTCCCAACGGTCAGCAAACCTTCCCTTGTTGGAAAGAGGACTTTCTTGATATCTTGCCTCAGATACCTCCGGCCCTTAATAATAACCTCTTTTGTCCCTTTCTGAGGCGGCAGGTCTTCTGACCAGAAATCGCTAAAGACAGGAGGATCATACTGGGGATTCTCCCAAAGCCTCACCTTGTGGAAAAAACTGAAAGTATAAAGAATGCCCTCTCCCAGATAGGCCTGTTTTTTATTCAAGGATGAAGAAATGAGTACTCTTCCCAGCGGGTCTGCCGAAAGACGGGAAAGTTGTTCATCCTTTTCCTCTCCTTGCGGCGCTTTGGGAGCTGCCGTAACGGTAACCTCAATTGGCCTGGAACGGTATTCATTCCCTTTGTAGGTCAGCTTCACCTCACCAACAAGGAATTTACCTTCCGACCGGGGAAGCAAAATATAATTCATTGTTTTAGACGCGCTTACTCTCCCGTTTACAAAGGAAAAACTGGAAGACTGAAAAGGCGCTCCTCCAATATCAAAACCATCGTGACCGGGCAGTGAAGAAGGCGCCGGCAAGGAGCCGATGACCTGTCCCGAAATTTTTACTGTAAGGGTCAGTTTGTCACCCATCATGAGCGTCTTTTTATCGACAAAAGACTCAATGGCAATTTCATTGGCCATGCAAAGGCCGGGAATAAATAAAGCAGCCGTCAGCAAGGCTGCAAAAATAAGGGACACATATTTTTTCATTTCATTTTACCAGTCTTTTTCCACTTTCACAGGTTTAGAACCTTGTATCATATCAGACATGCTTTGTAAATCCATATTCTGGTCTCCAAGGCTTTCCAAAAGGCGACTTGCCTCTTCTTTTGTCATTTCTTTTTCATCTCCCTTTTTCATTCCCTCATCTTTTGGAGAAGGTTCCTCCTCTTTTTCACTCTCATTTCCCGAGGGTGTTTGCTGAGCGTCATCACCTTCTTCCTTCTCTTCACTTTCCTGTTCCTCCCCCGAATCGCTTCCGCTCTCGTCCTCCCCCTCGTCTTTCTTCTCCTGCTGCTCTTGCTCTTCCATTACCTTGAGGGCCATTTCGAGGTTGATCTTGCTATCCAAATCTTTCGGATCATAACGGAGCGCATCTTTATAAGCCTCTGCCGCCTCGCCATATTTGCCGGAACCGTAAAGGGCATTCCCCATATTGTAAAAGCTTTTAGCCTTAACCTGGTCATCACCATAGGCAGCGCCCTCTTTATAAGCCTTGAGGGCAGGGTCGAGGTCTCCTTTCATGAGAAGGGCATTCCCCTTGTTATACTCGATGGGACCGTCTTTCTCGGCCTTCTCCGAGGCCCTGTCATACTTTTCAATGGCTTCATCATAATTCCCTTCCAGGAAAAGCGCATTCCCTTCCTCCACAAGTTCTTTGGGGGAACTGAAAGGCCCTATGGCAACGAGAAAGGGAAGAAGCAGAAAAAGCATTCTCATGAGGGCTTCCTCCTTAGCGGGATAAGCATCTCCAGTGAAAGCAGGATAAAAGCCAGCAGGAGGGGATACTGGAACCTTTCTTCCATGAGGGTAAAGAGCTTTGACGAAATGACGCTTTTATCCTTCCTGTCAAGCTCCGCCGCCAGTTGAGACAGGGCCGTTCCGCCCTGGAAGCTCTTGCCTCCGCCCTTTTTGGCAATTTCACTTAATATTTTCTCATCGACCCTCGATATAACCGTCTTTCCTCCCTTGTCCTTCTTGTAGTCGGCAATTTTCCCGTCTTTACCCAAAACAGGCACAGGTCCGCCGTCTTTGGTTCCAAAGGCCAGCGTATAGACTGAAATCCCATTTTCTGCAGCCTCTTTGGCGGAACGAAGGGGGTCACCGGTAGTATCTTCTCCATCGGTAAGGAGAACGAGCACCTTCTCGCGCCCTGCCTGTCCCTCCATCATACGGGCGGCCACTTTAATTGCTCCTGAAAGGTCTGTGCCTCCCCGGGGAATCATTCCCGCTTCCAGGCTTTTCAGAAAATTCTTGGCAGCGCCGTAATCCATAGTAAGGGGGCAGGCAACCACGGCAGCCCCCGCAAAGGCAACAATCCCTATACGGTCTCCCCTTCTCGAATCGATAAGCCTTGCCAGTTCCATCTTCGCCCTGACAATCCTGCTTGGAGCAATATCGGCCGAAAGCATACTTTTGGACAAATCAACGGCAACAACAATATCAATCCCTTTTCTTTCAACAATCCGTTCCTTGATTCCCCACTTCGGTCCGGCCATGGCCATTATAAGGAAAGTGAGACCAAGCAAAAAGAGAAGGCCTTTGAAGGCCCTTCCCCTTTTGAGAGAAGCATATTTTTTACGAATGAGGGATTCCCCCGCTTCAGGACCGGCCGAAGGGGAAAATTTTCCATACTTCTTTTCCGAATAGAAATGGAGCAGCACGGCAGGCAGAAAGAGCCACAGCAAATTAAGCCATTCTGTATTTGAAAAATTCACTTCCTACTTACCTCTCTTCAAGGAAAAGACCATAGCCAGGTCGACCGGAGCAATAAGGAAAAAAGAAAAAGGAAAAGGGCCGCTCCCAGAAAATATAAGTAAAGTTCCACATAGCTGAAATACTCTTTTATCTTAATATCCGTCTTTTCCAACTTGTCAATTTCACCATAGATACGAATAAGGGAATCGCGGTCTGTCGCGCGAAAATATTTGGCATTTGTTATTTTAGCAACCGCTTTGAGCGTCTCCTCATCCATTTCCGTCCTTACAATATTGCCGCTCCTGTCCCGGGCGTAGACCTTTCCAAAGACAGGATCATCAACAGGGATAGGAGCCCCCCCTTCTATTCCCACACCGACGGTGTAAACCTTGACGCTCAGCGCCGCCGCCACCCTGGCAGCCGTTGCAGGATCAATATTTCCGCTGTTATTTACACCGTCAGTGAGAAGAATAATGATCTTTGTTTCAGCTTCAGAATTTTTCAGCCGTTTTGTCCCTTCGGCAATGGCCATGCCGATGGCCGTGCCGTCCTGATAGCGCCCAATCTCCAGGTCATCAACCAATGAATAGAGAATGCCGTAATCAATGGTAAGAGGTGACTGGGTGTAGGCCTGTCCGGCAAAGGAGACAAGTCCTATCCTGTCGCTTTGTCTCCCCTGGACAAAACTTTTCAGCACTTCTTTTGCAACATAAAGACGGTTGTTCGGTTTAAAATCTTCCGCCTGCATACTGCCCGATATATCGAGAGCGAGGACAATATCCGTTCCTTTCGTTGAAACCTCTTTTTCCCGGTTAACAAGCTGCGGTCTGGCAAGGGCAAGTATTATTAAAACCAGAGCAAGAATATTAAGCAGTTTTGGAAAATTTTTCAAACGCATACGCAGCGATGGCCGGACCCTTTTGACCACCCTCACTGTAGGGTAAGAGAGGGCCGGTTTCATCCAGCCAAAGCGGAAATAAAGGGGGAGGAGAAAAAGAAGTCCTAAAAGAAGGTAATCATCAAAGCGCACTTTCTTCCTCCATGTTCTTTACCCCCCCGCTACTTTCACCGCTGACAGTTTGCCGGGCCATGTCTCTCTTTATGATTTCCCGGGCCCTTTCCATGAGTGCGGAAACATCCATCTCGGGAGGCGAATACTTTGCAAATTTGACCATATCACAATCGGTAAGAAACTTCTTAAGTAATGCCAGGTCTTCACTGCCCTTCTTTTCAAGGGTATGAAGAAGCTCTTCCGTTGTCATCTCCATGGCGTCAAAGCCTCTGATTTTCCCTTCAAAGTTTCTCAGAACATCTGCGACAAGGGTATAGTATTTTTTCACCTTTCCCTCTCTTAAAAGATTGAGCCCTTCAATCCTTTCAAGCGCTTTCAGGGCTTCTATATGGGGGGGGATAATTTCGAAAGGCACGTGAGGAACGTCTTCTCCCCTCATGCGGTTTAAAAAGAGAATGGTGGCTATTATGGCTGCCAGGATAAGGGCTGCCGCTATCCATGGCCAGAGGGGGCCTCCCTCGTCTACCTCAAGTTGCGGTTTAAGCGGTTTTATTCCCTGTTCATCACCTTTTAACAGGGCTTTCACACTTATCGTAACAGGTCCTGATTGGTAACTTTTCCCCTCATGGTCCTTTACCTCAAAGGGGGGAATAGTAAAATCCCCCACCTTGAAAATGTGCCCTTTAACAGTGAGGGTAGTTATTCCCGATTCCTCGTTAAAAGCCTCTTCCCTGCCTGAATACTCAAAGGGCGCCAGGGCCTTCTTGTTCACATCTCCCAGTTTGAAACCCTTTCCCTCGATTGCAATTCTCAGGGTGACAAGATCACCAATTCTGTAACTCTTCTCATCGCTGCTTATTTCCAGCTTACCGGCGATTGCCGGTGAAGGCAGGAGAACAAGCAGGATCAATATTGAAAAAAGAATCTTCGACACCTAGTACCTCTTGGCCCGTCTTTTAAAGAAGTTTCGTAATGGAACGATATAAGGATGAACCGTATCGATATCAATGGCATCGAGCTTCATTTTTTTTGTCATTGATTGCCAGGTCTCTTCACCGGCCGCACCAAGGGCCGCAAAGGTGTCCTGCCAGTCCCTGTCGGCAGGGTCGGCAGTAAAACGCTCTCCTGTTTCTGCATCTTCCAGTTCAACGAGACCCCGAAGAGGAAGCGCGCTTTCCATTTCATCCTTTATTCTTAAGAGGAGAAGATCATGTTTTTTAGAAATAATGGAAAGCTCCTTTTCATAACCTTCATCGATAAAATCGGAAATAAGAAAAACGATACTCCGTCCCTTTTCCACTTTGGCAAGATATTCGAGCGCTTTTGTAATGGATGTTCCTTTTGCCGGCGGACTCATTGTAACCAGTTCCCTGATGACTCTCATTCCGTGGGCCCGCCCTTTTCGCGGCGGCAGGTAGAGATCAACGTCCTCGGAAAATGTAAGCAGACCGACCCTGTCATTATTACGAAGGGCCGAAAAGGCGAGCAGCGCCCCCACTTCGGCAATGAGGTCTTTTTTACTCTTCTCTGATGAACCGAAGTCGTGAGATGCGCTGGCATCGACAACAAGCATGACCGTCAGTTCCCTCTCTTCAACAAAACGCTTAACAAAGGGATTTCCTGTTCGCGCCGTTACCTTCCAGTCGATGGCGCTGATCTGGTCGCCGGGATAGTAATGTTTGACCTCGTCAAACTCCATACCCCGGCCTTTGAAGACGGAATGATACTCACCACCGACAAGACTGCTGACATCTTTTCTCGTCGATATTTCTATTTTTCTTATTTTTTTGAGGATTTCTTTTGCAAGCATGAGGTATTAAAGAAGATTACAGTTGGTTGGATTTTAAATGACAGCAACAGACCTGAGAAGAAGAGTAAGCCGTCTCCTGTCAATGTTATAACAGCCTCTTAATTAAAGATTTAGACCGCAAAAGGTTTTCAATCTTTTCTATTCCCATTCAACGAAACCGAGTGAAACAATTGCCTTCGGGAATAAGGGGATCAACGGTTTGAATGCAGCGAGTTTTTATCCCCGCCACAGGTAATTGCGTGAGCGAGGGAAGCCGCAGGCCAAAGTTTAATCACCTGAAAACAATGTTCTGGAAAAACCTGATTCCCCTGCGGAGCCGATGTATAAATAATTATCTTTAAGGAACTTCCACTGCGTCGAAGATCTTCCTGATTACATCTTCAGGACTAACTTCTTCAGCTTCCGCCTCGTAACTCAAAATAACCCTGTGTCTCAGGATATCGAGAGCAATGGCCTTAATATCTTCAGGCGTAACAAATCCCCGGTGCTTCATGAATGCATTAGCCATAGCCGCTCTGGCAAGGAATATGGAAGCCCTGGGGGATGCCCCGTATTCAATGAGATCTTTAATATCTGCCAGGCCATACTCTTCAGGGCGCCTGCTTGCCGAAACGAGGTTAACAATATACGTTTTTATTTTATCGTCAACGTAAATCCTGTTAACAACTTCCCTGGCAGCAATAATGTCATCGGTGGTGGTCACCTTTTCTACGGCAAGTTTTGTGCCTGCAATATTGCGGGTAATAATCTCTTTCTCTTCATCTTTAGCGGGATAAGTGACCTGCAGTTTGAACATGAAACGGTCAACCTGGGCCTCGGGAAGCGGGTAAGTTCCTTCCTGTTCTATGGGATTTTGGGTAGCAAGAACGAGAAAGGCGTCGGCAAGAGGGAATGTTTCATCGCCGATGGTCACCTGTTTTTCCTGCATTGCTTCCAGCAGTGCGCTCTGAACCTTGGCAGGCGCCCTGTTGATTTCGTCGGCAAGAACGATATTGGAAAAGATGGGCCCCCTCTTTACAGAAAAGCTGCCGTCTTTCTGATTATAAATTTCCGTCCCTACCAGATCGGCAGGGAGCAGGTCGGGTGTAAACTGTATCCTGTTGAAGTCAGCATGGACGGCATCGGACAAGGTGTTAATGGTCAGTGTTTTTGCCAGGCCCGGAATCCCTTCCACAAGGATATGGCCACCTGTGAGAAAGCCCATGAGGAGCCTTTCCACGAAGTTCTTCTGACCGATAATTACTTTTCCTACTTCACCAAGAATGTCGTCAACAAAACGACTTTTTTCTACAACTTCCCTGTTTAACTGTTCCAGGTTAACTGTTTCTGACACAGGCTCTCCTTAAGGTTCTTTTTTATCCTTGCTTCAAGCTGCCTTGCCCTCTCCCTGGAAACACCGAGATGATCGCCTACTTCCTGGAGCGTCATCGGTTCATCGGCCATTAGCCTTTTTTCTATAATAAACCGGTCTCGCTCCTTCATGGAAGAAACGACATCAGCCACGTCTTTTTTTATGACGGCTTTTTCCTGGGCATCGGCAACGATTTCTTCCTGATTTGCCTTGTTGCAGGGGAGAAGGTCCATATGGGTCGTCGTTCCTTCATCATCGATTGTCGAATCAAGAGAAAAGTCCCTGGCGCTCATCCTGAGATCCATCTCCTCAACATCACCTTCTCTTACGTCGAGGCTCTCGGCAATGGCCTTGTAGTCATCACCACGGGCCAGCTTTTCCTTGGCCTGGTTCAGCTTGTAGAAAAGTTTTTTCTGGGCCTGCGTCGTCCCGATTTTAACAAGGCTCCAGTTTTTAATGATGAATTCCTGGATATAGGCCTTAATCCACCAGACGGCATAAGTGAGAAGACGATAGCCCTTATGGGGATTGAATTTCTTTACCGCCATAAGAAGGCCGATATTGCCTTCCTGAACCAGGTCCATCAGCTTGAGTCCGTAATTTCTGTATTCGTTAGCGATTTTTACGACAAAACGGAGATTTGAAGTGGCAAGCCTTTCAGCCGCTTCCCTGTCGCCATATTCGCGCAGGCGGACAGCCAGGTCAAACTCCTCTTCCTGTGTAAGAAGAGGGTACCTGTTTATTTCATTCATGTAGAGAGTTATGTCATTTGTTCTGGTTAATGCGTACATCTCTATCCTCCACCATTCTCAAAACTTTAGTCCGCTATTAGCACTCTAATGCTGTGAGTGCTAATAATATAAACATTATCTCTTTAAAATGCAATAGTTAGCACAATTTTTTTTATCTTTTTGCACTTCCTTTGACAGGGGACTTTAAAAAAAGTTCAAACAGACAGGGGTTTATTGTAAAAAATTATTTCTGCCGTCATGAAACTTCTTTAAAGCAGTTGACCTCTTTTTATAATAAGTTTACAGTAAATAAAAAAACTATCGGGGCCTGACAATGACACTAGTATCAATTATGAAAAATTCGCCAGGGAAAAAAAGGTTAAATCTTATCATCCTCTCCATCTTAATTTACTGGGGAGCGCTCACTTCTTATTGTGAAGCCATTGTGCCGGGCGACGACAAGATAAGAAAGAAGATCGTCAAGATCTACGCTTCCCAAAGCAGTCCTGACTATCTCAACCCCTGGAGGTCGGGAGCGGCAACACAGGTCAGCGGTTCGGGCTGCATCGTGGAAGGCAACAGGATCCTTACCAACGCCCACGTCGTTGCAAACAGTACCTACCTGGAAGTAAGACTCCACGGCAGTTCCAAAAGATACAAGGCAAAAGCCTTAAAAGTCGCCCATGAAGTCGACATTGCGCTGCTGGAAGTGGAGGATGAATCCATATTTGCAGGCATCAGTCCCCTCAAACTGGGCAAACTCCCCGAGGCACAGCAGGAAGTTCTCGTCTACGGATTTCCTATCGGCGGCGATTCTCTCAGCATCACCAAAGGGATTCTTTCACGGATAGAGCACCAGAGTTATGTACATAGCGGGGACTATTTTCTGGCCGGTCAGATTGATGCAGCCATCAATCCCGGCAATAGCGGCGGCCCTGTCATTGTAGACGGTAAAATTGCCGGCATCGTCATGCAGTCATATAGCCCGCTTCACTCGGAAAACCTTGGCTATATGGTGCCGGCCCCCGTGATCCGGCATTTTTTCGAAGATCTGGAAGATGGTGAATATGAGGGCTTTCCAGCGCTCGGCCTTCACACGCAAAACATTGAAAATCCGGCAATGAAAGAGAAATACAGCATGAACAAAAACAGGACCGGCGTTGTCATAAACCACATCTACTTCAAATCACCGGCACAGGGAAGGCTGAAAGTTAACGACATCGTCATGGCCGTAGACGGGCATGCCATAGCCGACGACGGCACGGTAGAATTCAGGCCCGGAGAGAGGACTTTCTACTCCTACTTCATAGAAATGCATCAAATGAATGAAAAGGTAGAAGTGGATATACTTAGAAAGGGAAAAATAAAAAAATTCACATTTAAGCTGAGAAATGAGAAAGACGACCTTATGCTCGTGCGAAACATGAAGGAAAAAAATCTTCCCAGGTACTTTGTTTTCGGCGGCATCGTTTTTACCCCTCTTACAAAGAACCTGGTTCAGCAATGGGGAAGAGGATGGCGGCGCCGCGTTGATGAAGAACTGCTCTATGAAATTTCAAACTGGCCGAGCAAAGAAAAAAAAGAGGTCGTTGTTGCCCTCAAGGTACTTGCAGCCGATCTGAACAGGGGCTATCACAAAATCAGGAATTGGGCAGTGGAAGAAGTGAATGGAAAGAAATTCGCTAATTTCGATGAATTCATAAATATCATTTCCCGTGAAAAGGAACCCTTCATTGAATTTAAAAACCGCAAGGGATACCGGATAGTCATAGACAGGCTAAAAGCAGGAAAGGATAAGGAAAGTATCCTGAAAACCTATCGTATCAAGGAAGACCGCTCACCGGATCTGAAATAAAAAATCAAATAGAAATATTCAGCAAGGCCTCCGCAGGCAACGGGCTATTTTCGTGAAAAATACGCTTCCTCCCTCTTTCGGCAAGCCACGGGAAGGACTCCCCCTGCAAACGACAATGATGAAAACACAGTTAATCTTGACAAAGCGTTATTCCCGGCTGTATATTACGCTTTAGTTATGGAAAGGTCGAAACCGAGAAAAAAACCATCAAAGAGAATTTCAACGGAGAAATCACCGGGGGAAGGGGGCCTCTCTCTTCGTGCCAGAATATGGTTCGACATGGACGGCGAGACCTTTATTGCGCCGGGAAGAGCTACCCTGCTCGAAAGGATAGACCGGTACGGCTCCATCAGCAAGGCTGCAAAATCGATGGAAATGTCCTACCGCCATGCATGGCTCCTGGTTGATGATATGAACAGGAAAGCAATATCACCTCTTGTTGAAAGAGTATCCGGTGGTAAAGGGGGCGGAGGAACGGTATTGACGGTGGAAGGAAAAAAGACCCTTGAAAGGTTTGAAAAGCTGCAAGGGAAAATAAGGAATTTTGTCGAAGAAGTGGCGAAAGAAAACGGCATGCTTTAAAAATGTTTCCGGTCCGTTATTATGAATCTTAAAAATAAACTTCCTTCAACTATAAAAGAAGTAAAAAAGGGAAAACTCAACGCCCACGTCTCTCTCGAATGGAAGGATATTCCCTTGAGCGTTATTATCACCTCTGCCTCTGCCGATGAAATGGGTCTTGTCCGGGGAGACCGGGTGGACGCACTTTTCAAGGCCTCTGACGTTATTCTGGCCAGGGGGCTTTCGGGTCAGTTAAGCGCCAGAAATGTTTTTAGCGGGAAGATTGTAGAGCTTAAAAAAAGCTTCCCCCTGGCTATGGTTGATATCAATGCGTCAGGCTGCATGGTGTGTGCTGAAATCACCCTCTCTTCACTGGAAGCAATGGGATTGAAGGAAGGGGAGGATGTGGATGTAGTAATTAAATCGTCTGAGCTTATTTTGGCAAAGGCACTATAGTGACAGGTGGTATTGCGCTCAGGTTGTACTTTTTTTAACTTTCTTTGTGTCCTTGGCGCCTTGACGTAAAATAAAAAAATTAGAGAAACAACATGACATCGAACAAATATCTCCATAAACTATGTCTCACCCTCTCCTTATCTTTGGCTTTATTCATCTCCACTGCAGAGGGGGCAGAAAAAACCCTAAACATCGCCGCCGCATCAAATCTCACTTACGTCATGCCTGAAATAGTGAAGGTATTCGAGAAAACGCACAAAGGCATAAAGACAAAACTCTCTCTCGCCTCATCGGGCAGCATCTATTCGCAGATAATTAACGGCGCGCCCTATGATGTCTTTCTTTCGGCCGACGAACTGAGGCCGTCACTGCTTTATAAAGAGGGCAAGACCATTGGAAAACCTTTTACCTATGCCACAGGCAAGCTTGTTCTCTGGACGGGAAAAAAAATGACTCTTGTAGAAGGACTTTTTGTTCTCTCTTCACCGAAGGTAAAGCGGGTGGCCATTGCCAATCCGAGACATGCGCCCTATGGGGAGGCTGCAAAAAAGACTCTCATCGATGCGGGCCTGTGGGAGGTGATTCAATCCAAACTGATCTATGGTGAAAACATTGGACAGGCGGCGCACTTTGTCAGTTCCGGTTCAGCAGATGTGGGGGTCATTGCCGAATCGATGCTTAAATCGCCCGTCATGGCATCAGGCACAAGCTATCTATTGCCCGAGGGAAGTTACGATCCAATCACACAATACGGCGTTGTCATTAAAAACAAAAGGGGAAACCGTGAGAGGGCTCAATTATTCCGCAAGTACCTGAAATCTGATATAGCACAAGCTATCTTTAAAGACTATGGCTACGGAGTGGAGTAGTGCAGGATTTCAGTCCCATATTTCTCTCTATCAAGCTCTCATTCGTTACGACCCTCTTTCTCTTTGCTTTCGGTATCCCCTTTTCCTACTGGCTTTCAGTGACGAAAAACAAGCTAAAACCCGCCCTGGAAGCAATAATTGCGCTCCCCATCGTCCTGCCACCGACAGTGCTGGGCTTTTACATTCTTCTTGCTATTGGCAGTAACGGGCCTTTTGGTAAACTCTACGAATCAATTTTCGACAGCCAGCTTGCCTTTTCTTTTACAGGCCTTGTGGTGGGGTCGTTTTTTTACTCCTTTCCCTTTGCCGTCCAACCCATTCAGTCAGCCTTTGAGTCCATCGACAAAAAACTCATTGAAGCGTCATGGACACTGGGCAAGTCGCAATTTGAAACCTTCCGGCGTATCATTTTACCTCTTTCAAGAAAGGGTCTCATTACAGGCGGCGTCCTCTCTTTTGCCCACACTATGGGTGAGTTCGGCGTCGTTCTTATGGTGGGGGGGAATATTCCCGGCGTCACAAAAGTAGCCTCCATTGCCATCTATGATGAAGTGCAGGCCCTTAATTATAGAGGGGCAAACATCTACTCTCTCATACTGCTCCTTATTTCCTTCTCCGTCCTTCTTATGGTTTATGTTTTTAACCGTCAAACAGTGAGGGCGCTATGAGTTGCTTCGAAGCTTCTTTCAGGAAAACCTTTCATGGAAAAAAGGGGGAAGAATTCTCTCTCGATCTCGATTTCACCCTGCCTGAAGGCAAAATTACAGTCATCTTCGGGCCCTCAGGTTCAGGCAAGTCAACCATACTGAGACTTATTGCCGGACTTGATGCAGCCAATGGGGGGGTATTCAAATCAGCAGGGGAAACATGGTTTAATGCTGAAAAGGGAATAAACCTTGCGCCACAGGAGAGACAGACAGGCTTTCTCTTCCAGGATCTTGCCCTTTTTCCGCACCTCACCGTTGAAGGAAATATGAGTTATGCTATAGAAAAAAAGAGCGAAAAGCTCAGAATAAAAGCGCTTTTAGAAATGACGGAACTGACGGGTCTGGAGCACCGTTATCCCCATGAGCTTTCAGGAGGGCAGCAACAGCGCCTTGCCCTGGCAAGGTCCATCGCCGGAGAACCGAAGCTGCTCCTTCTCGATGAACCCTTCTCGGCTCTCGACAGGTCTGTAAAAAAACGTATCCACGAAGAATTCCTCAAGTTCCATGACCGTTTCGGCTTTACGGCCCTCATGGTAACCCACGACATATCCGAGGCCTACCGCCTTGCCGAGCATGCCATAATTTTGAAGGAAGGGAAAAAGGTTAAGGAAGGTACACCGGAAGAGGTCTTTCTGGGAAAGACCCTGAGTACAAGAATCCAGATCCCCGTCAAGGTGATTGAAATGGAGTCCGACGAGATTCACACCCTCCTTACCGTAGAGGAAGGAAGAAGGACCTTCCGCGTCTTCGTCGATAACGATGAGGCAAAAAAAATCACCATCGGCGATGAAGTCATCGTCGCCGCCAAAGCATCGGAAGCGCTGGTTTTCAAGGTGTAAAACACCACAATTTGTCATTTCGAACGTACGTGAGAAATCTTGATTTAATAACTGAAGGTTTGCCACAGAATTCGCTGAAGGTCACAGAAAAATCTATAGAACAGGGATATCACAGATTTTACGGATCAACAGGGATTTTCAATCTTTTACTAAAAAATGTGAGATTCCGTTCCGCACCTTCCACATTTACAAAAACTATCTATATTAAATCGCAGGCACTTTAATTGTTCTGCAATAATTCAGAAAAAGGGAGGAAAGAAGATTAGTGGATTTACCCGGATACCCTTTTAAGTTCCCGGCACAATTTTTCCGTTAAATGGACGCCCATGACCATTTGTTCCATAAACAGAGCATTCATTACCTATAAAAGGAATACCTGATTTTGATGCACTTTCCAGATACTCACTTTGATAAAAGTTTAAAGTAACTTTATCCGAAGCATCTCTTCCATATGTCCTAATAGAGTCGGATTTAACGGATGTTTTACCTTTTTCAATGTGCTGAAACTCATAGGCATTTGTTTTTGATACGCTCCCGTTTATTAACAGTTCAACGGTTACTGCAAGATGATAGACATCACAAATCCTACCCTTTTCTCTGACTTGAACTGAATAATTATAATAGTGGTAGTTAGCCGTATCTTCTTCATTAATAATCGATATTTCCACCTCTGCCTCATCTCCGGCACAACCAATCATGAAAGAGAAGCAAAAAAATAACAATAAGTAAACTTTCACGGACCCTCCAAATTGCAGTTTTTTATAAATTACTAATCAAGGTAAATCTGTGTCTAAATAAACACGATGGGGACAAAATACACACACTTTTTAACATCAATCATGAAAGCATATAGCCCCGGAAGAAAAACCGGGGATGCGAGAAAGTCAGTAAATCCAAAGCCTTTACAGCACATCACCATAATCTGTTTCCTCTTTTAGCCTTTCAATCAACAACCTGGCAGCCATATCATGCAACTGATGTGCCTTCTATCAAATTTCTTTACAAACAAATGTGACTGAGGTATAAAAAAAGTTCGGCAGGGCCGGTATTGCTTACAAATATTTTGAGACAATAAATCACAATGAGAGAATAAAATGCATCTATTAGGGATAATTGAAATTATCATACAAATCTATTTTGCCGTTCATGCAGGCAGAACCGGCCGTTACGGGTGGATTTTTCTCATCCTCTTTTTTCCCTTGATTGGATCACTAATATACTTTTTTATTGAATATCTGCCGGAAATGCAGATGGAGGCAAAGATAAAAAAATCAAGAAACCAGAGTCCGCGAAAAAACATATCGCAATTAAAGCGGGAACTGGAACTGACAGACTGTATTAAAAACAGGATAAATCTTGCTGAAGCCTATTATCATGAGGGGCAATATGAAGCGTCCATTGATTTACTGGAGAAAAGCCTTACAGGAGCCAATGCCAAAGATCCTCATATATTGGAAGGATTGAGTTTCTCTCATTATAAAAAAGAGGATTACGCAAAGGCAAAAGAATATCTGTCCTTGTTAAAAGAAAATACAGAGGGCAAACTTGCAAGTAATTTACGGCTCATGAAAGCAAAGACCCATGAAGCATTGGGAGAGGCAGAAAAAGCGCTGGAAGAATACAAGGCCATTGCAAACAGTTATGAAAGTGAAGAGGCAAGATGCCGTTATGCGTTGCTGCTGAAAAAATGCGGGCAACATGACTCTGCAAAAGAGCAATTTGAGGAAATATTAAAAAATGCAAAACTATACCCCAAACAATATAAGAAATTTCAAGGCAAGTGGGTAGCCATAGCCAGAGAAGAAGTACGCTGAAGGCCTGGTAATAGAAAAAAACGCGAGCCGGTTTTAATCCTTTTAAAGAGGCCTGAAAACAACCCTGGAAGCCCTATAAAGGTAAAAAGCGTTTAATGAAAGGCAGAAAAATGATTTGCAATCTTGCAATGATTAGGCTATAAAAAGCAGCAATTAAATTTAGAAGGATTTCCCCCCGGCAGTATATCAATATGGATCACCAAAGAGAGATTAACAACACCCATTGGACGCTCATCTTCATCAGTTGGCTTGTCGCCGCTGTTTCAACGCTGGGCAGCCTCTTTTTCAGTGAAATAATGGAATTGACGCCCTGCGTATTGTGCTGGTACCAACGGATATTTTTATTTCCCCTGGCAGTGATACTGCTGGTCGGCCTTTTTCCCTTCGACAAAAAGGTGGTTCGCTATGCATTACCCCTGACAATCATCGGTTTGCTCTTCACCCTTTATCATTGCCTGCTCTTTTTTGGATTTATCCCCGAGGCCCTTAAACCATGCAGCCAGGGCGTGTCCTGTGCCGACGACAGTATGGTGCTGTTCGGCTTTTTGCCAATCCCCCTGCTTTCCCTGGCTTCATTTTTGATTATTCTTACTTTATTACTAATAACCCGAAAAAGGATGTATAAATGAAAAAAAACTATCTTGTAATCGGATCGGTACTGCTGATGGTGCTCATATTTGCCATCGCCGCCTTTATCTATAACTCCCGGCAGACGCAAAAACAGATTAAACAGGCCACTGAACAATCGGGGGCTTTGATCAGGGCCCATTCCCCCAGAAAAGGGAATCCTGATGCAAAGGTTACCATTGTGGAGTTCATGGACCCGGCCTGTGAAACGTGCGCTAAATTCCACCCTTTTGTAAAGAAGCTCATGGCATCCCATCCAGGCAAGGTAAACCTGGTGATTCGTTATGCGGCATTTCACCAGGGTTCTGACCTGATGGTAAAGATACTTGAAGCCGTCAAGAAACAGGGTAAGTTCTGGGAGGTACTGGAAAAGATGTTCGAAACCCAGCCCTATTGGGCCTCTCACCATAACCCGCAGCCACAGGCATTCTGGAACTACTTGCAGCGTTCAGGCTTCGATATGGCCTACCTTGAAAAAGCAATAAATGATCCGGAAATTATAAAAGTCCTTGAAAGGGACCAGGCCGATATCAGGCGCCTGGGTGTAAACAAAACGCCCACCTTCTTCGTTAACGGCAAACCGCTGCCCAGCTTTGGCTATGAGCAACTGGCGACCCTGGTAAATGCCGAAGTGGCGGCAAATTACTAAGCATAGTCAGTAAAAAAGAGACGAGCTTTCTCTTTCACTCATTTATCATCAACAATGAGAATATTCTTTTTCATCATTATTTGACGAGCTTGGGATTATTTTTATGTCTCTTTGAGTCCCGTCTCGTCTTCTTATCCAGATTTTTTCTGATTGCCCCGGTCATATCTATGCCTGTCTGGTTGGCTATACAGGTAATAACAAAGAAAATATCAGCCAGTTCGTCGGCAAGGGAAATCTCCTTATCTGACGGTTTAAAACTCTGGTCGCCATAGGTTCTGGACATAACTCTTGCCAGTTCCCCGACTTCTTCCATGAGTTGCGCAAGGTTGGTCATTTCCGAGAAATACCGAACACCATGCTCCTTTATCCAGTCATCAACAATTGTCTGATACTCTCTAAAAGTTATATTTTCCACCTGTCTCCCTGCAAATAAGTTTACTAATTTGATTGTAACGTAATATAATAGGTTATATAACCAGCCTGAACAAGAACTAACCCATAGCTTTTTAACTTTTTTTACCATACTGGATGAAAACAATAACGACGGATTTCCCGGCAGCAACAAAGAAGAATATTATTAGAGTCATTCTCCTTCTCGCTTTCTTATTATTTCAACCAGGGCAAGCTCTCTTTGCACAGGAAGATTTCCCGGAAGAAAGCGAGCTTGAATCAATTGAGAAATCGATTGAAGCGCTCCTTCCTTCAGAGGAAAAAGATGAGCTAAGAAGTCGCTACTACCTTATTCTTGCCCGGGAAAAGCTGAATAATAAGGAGTTTGAGGAAACACTTAATTTACTCGAAAACAACAGTGAGTATATTAGGGATGAAAAAACCGCCACACTGATGAGGGGGATAGCCTGCTATTTTACAGGAAGCCACTATGAAGCTGAAGCTGAATTACTTAACATTGCCTATGACGATGGGGGAAACAAGGAGGCGCTAAACCTGCTTGGAAGTATCTATTATGAAAGAGGTGATCTGACTATTGCCATAGAACACTGGCAATGGGCGCTATCGCTTGAAAAGGAGAATGCGGAACTTAAGGCAATGATTGCCAAGGCAAAGAGGGAGGCTGCCGTAGAATCAAAAATGGAGAAAACCTTTACAGGCAGGTTTCTCATTAATTATGACGGCAGGCGCGATGAAAAAACAGGCCATGTCATATCGGGTATACTGGAAGAAGCTTATTATGACGTAGGCACAGACCTCAACTTCTTTCCCGAAAAAGAGATAAGCGTCATTATATATACGGAAAAGGAATTTAAGGAAGTCACCCTGGCGCCGGGCTGGGCCGGAGGGCTTTATGATGGGAAAATAAGAATCCCCTCCGGTGGCGCCGAGCTCTCGTCCATGAAGCTCAGGCAACTCATTTACCATGAATACACCCATGCCGTTATTCATCTACTTGCAGGAGGCATGTGCCCCAGGTGGCTTAACGAAGGGATTGCCATGTACGAAGAGAGCAAAGTGAATGCAGAAGGGGAACAATTCAAGGCAAGCCCAAAGAGTAACATCGATATCTCCAGCAGTGGTGACATTGACCTTCTTTTAATGTCAGACAATGCAGACAAGGCCCTCTTTGCCTACAGACAGAGTTACAGCCTTGCCAGGAACCTTATAGACAACTACGGAATCCACAAGATTGCCGGACTGTTAAAGGCCCTTGGAAAAAACAAACCCTTTAAAAAAACATTCAACCAGGCATACGGCAACGACAACCTTTCCTTTGACACGTGGTGGAAAAATGTATATAAAGATTAATAGGTCAATCGGTTTATCCCGGATTAGGGAGGGCATGAAATTCAGGAGCAATATATGACTGAAGAAGAGTATAATAAAGCAATGGCCAAAGGCATTGCGCTTCTTAAAAAGGGACATGCCGTTGATGCCGTATTTATCTTCGAAGAAATTATCGAAAAAACAGGCCCTAACGGAGCAGCTTATTCCCTGCTCGGCCTTTCCATGGCCAGGGCGAAGGTAGAAATAAAAAAAGCGGAAAAATACTGCATAGAAGCGATTAAGATGCACCCATCAAGGGCTGATTATTACCGTAATCTTGCAGAGCTTTACATGATCGCAAGAAAGAGAAATAAAGCGATCATGGTTCTTGAAAGAGGTGTGAAAGTCTGTAAAAATAAAAAAATGCTCCTCCAAAAATGGAGAATGATGGGCATGAGAAAAAGCCCGCCTCTTCCATTTCTTTCAAGATCAAATCCGGTAAACAAGTATCTGGGATTATTACGAAGAAGGATATCCTCATAGGAGCCCGGCAGGCTCCTGGATAAAGAGGATATCAAGGGGGGCATTTATTTACGATCACACCCTGCCTGTCACTGAAAATCGGTTCTTTTTAAGAAAGGGGGAAGATGAAGTCAACTTTCCTCCAGTAATTCAGGAATCTCCAGGCCGTCTTTCTCGATAATTTCCCTGAAAGTCTTCACTACTTCCGGATCGAACTGTATTCCCGCCATTCTTTCAAGCTCTTCCACGGCAGCCTCGGTTGACATAGCCGACCGGTAAGGGCGTTCCGACGTCATTGCTTCAAAGGCATCGGCCACACCGACAATCCTGGCGCCAAGGGGAATTTCATCACCTTTTTTACCATAAGGATAACCCTCGCCATTATAAAATTCATGGTGGTGCATGACAATGGAAACAACACCCTCCAAACCATTCATTCGTTTCAATATTTTGCTCCCTATCCTGGGATGTTCTTTCATTTCGTGAAACTCATCGTTCGAAAGGGGCGCTTCTTTGAGAAGTATGCTGTCACGAATACCTATTTTACCAATATCATGAAGAATGGCACCTCTTTTTATCGTTTCCATATCGGCACCCGATATACCCATTTTTTCAGCAATCATGCAGGAGTATATGGACAGGCGAACAGCATGGTTGGCCGTATACTGGTCTCTCGCCTCAACGGCATTTGCAAGGGCTGCAATCACATCGAGATGAGTACTTTTCACCCTTTCATATAACCTGGCATTTTCAATGGCAATTCCCGCCTGACCGCAAAGAACGGAAACAACTTCTTCGTCGGAATGGGTAAAGGGCTGATTGTTGGACACTTTGGCCAGGTTCAATACACCATGGAGATTATTATTTATTATGATAGGAACGCAAAGGGCAGAATTTATTTCATTATTTTTCATTAGGGATTCAAGTTCAGGCGCTATTTCATCTTTGCCACCATCGAGCAGCAAAGACTTCCTGTTTTTCACGACCCATTTATCGATATCCAAAGTATATTCCCTGGTATGGTCATCATTCATATCGACACCGAGAGCTGCCTTCATTTTAAGTGTGCCGTCATTTTCGAGAAGCATGAGAGAGGTCCTCTCGGAATTCGTATATTGTGCAGCCTCTTCAACAATAATATCCATAAGCTGATCGATATTAAGTTCCCGAAGAAGCCTTTTATTCACTTCAAAAAGAGGAAGTGTCGCTTTAAGCTTGATATTTTCTTTAATTATCCTGCTTCTGTCGAGAACATCTTCTACGGCATCACGAATTTCACCGGGTGTAAAAGGCTTCAGGATAAAAGCCTGCGTGCCGTGCCGCATGGACTCCATGGCAATATCGATGGTTCCGTGACCTGTAATGACAATAATGGGAAGAACAACGGAAAACTCGCCTCTTATTTTTTCAATCAGCGGCATGCCCCCGAGCTTGGGCATTTTTATATCCGTTATGACAAGGTCATAGGACTCATTGACTAATTTGTTATAACCCTCTTCACCATCGGAAGCCGTTGATACTGAATAATCGGCATTAGTCAATATTTCAGCGAGCACCTCCCGAATCACGGGCTCATCATCAATGATCAGGATATTTTCCTTTAGCATCAATCATACTCCTTTATAGGCAATTTAATTGTAAAGGTACTTCCTTTTCCAGCTTGACTCTTAAGGTCGATTTTACCACCATGTTTTTCAATGATTCCATGACTGACGGAAAGCCCCAGACCAGTCCCTTTTGTTTCAGGCTTTGTTGTAAAGAAAGGATCGAATATCTTGCTGCTCACCTCTTCCGACATTCCGATACCGCTATCTTCAATGGCAATATTAACCCAGGCATGGCTGGCAAAAGTCTTTACCTTCAGGATGCCGCCATCGTACATGGCATGTATGGCATTATTGAAAAGGTTAAGTAAAACCTGTTTAATCTGCGCGGCATCCACAGCAATCAGGGGAATGCCGGGCGCATATTCCTCAACGATTTCTATATCTGAAAGTTTTGCCTGATGAGAGATAAGATCCAGCGTATCCCCTACGATATCAAGAATATCCATAGACTCTGTTCTTGAATCGGATTGCCTTGCAAAATCCAGCAGATTCCGCACAATGGTTCTGATCCGCATCGTTTCATCATGTATAACCTTCAGCCTTTTCCTGTCTTTTTCAGAACCCTCGGGATTATCCATCATCATGCAGGTATAGGTCAAGACCCCCGTAAGAGGATTGTTTACCTCGTGGGCCACATTTGCCGCAAGTTCCCCGAGTGATGCCAGTTTGGCCGTTCTAAGAAGCTGTTCCTGTGTCTTTTTGATTTCATCGAGCTGCTCTTTCAGTTTCCCGTAAAGCTGGGAATTTTCAACGGCCGTTCCTATCTGGTCTCCAATGGCGCGAAGCAACTTCACCTCATCGCCGGAAAAGGCATGTGAAGCATAGGACGTGATATTCATGGCGCCCAGCGTCTCTTCCCGTGATCGCAGAGGAATACTCGCAAAGGCCTTGAATTTTACATCAAGGAGGGACAATCTTGTTGCTCTTGCATCTATTGACACATCATCGACGATGATAGGTTCACCCGAGGTTGCAACCTTACCGGCAATGCCCTCGCCCGGCTTGAGAAGCCTGATCTCGGCGGCAAGCTCAGCTTCTATACCTTCGTAAGCAGCCATTTCAAAAACCTTTCCTCCCCTGGCCGGCAGATAAATCCAGCCAAACTCCATTCCTGTTACCTTTAAAACCTCCTGCAGAGCCCCATGAAGCGTCGTTTTTAAATTAAGCGACTGGTTAACGACAGAAGCAACCATATTTATGGCAAAAAGCTGCTGCAAATGACGATTAATCTCTTCATCCTTTTTTGACAGGGAATCGACCATCCGGTTAAAAGATGTAGCCAGATGACCTATTTCATCCTTTGAACTTACGTCAATCTGCTCGTAGGTCCCCCTCTTCTCAATGGCCTCTACCCCCCTGTTGAGCCTTAAAAGAGGGTCCGTTATTCTTTTTGCCAGCAGGTAGGCAAATATAAAACCGAGCGGGAGAAAAAGCATGGCAACGGAAATACTCGCCAGCACAATATCTCTCAGGCTGGCCTCAACGCTCCTCAGGGAAAGGCCGACCCTAACCACCCCTATTATCATCCCCTTTTCCAGATCACCCGGCAAGTCACTATTCTCCCCCTCTATTGCCTCCGCTTCCATATCCATGACAATATCTTCATCGCGAAATACTTTTGAAACCTTTACAGGAGCCCACAATTCATAAATAGTATCATTAGCTACCGTCATTTCCCGCCAGAAAGGAGCGCCCTGCCTGTAAATTTCCTTTCTTACATCCACAGGCAGAGGCTCATTCTCTTTGTCAAAAGGCAGCGGATGTTCCGAAGATGCCAGTTTAATGGTCAAAGGCTTTCCTTCCATGTTATAAGCGCCTGCATAAAGGGTATTTCGCTCCTGCAAAACACCAATAAGAGCAGGTGTTATTAAGTCGGGATTTTCTGCAAAAACACCGAGCTTACTTTCAGAAGCAAGGTTGGAAACCGTAGATAAACCGTTCCTGACAAGCTCCTGCTTTAAAAGTTTTCCCTGCTGATAGATAACCACGGCCGTAAAACATATGGATAAAGAGGCAACCAGGATAGCGACAGACCAGAAAACCTTCGGCAAAAAGCCGCTCAAAATTTTATCTATCATTTTATCTCGGTATCCATAAGCCACAAGCCTGCTTTATAAGGCTTAAAAGGCTCCTGGTTTTTATCTTCAAAAAAAGGTCTCCACTGTTTAAAAGGCGTACCTGCCCGGCATTTAAGCCCCGGAAGGTATTCAATAAACCTTATGGGCCGAAGCAATCAAATTTTCAGGCAGTTTAAGGCCCAGTTTTTTTGCAATACGGCTATTAAGGGTCAGCTTTAACTTTCTCGGTCTATAAGGAGTTACCTTCATAACCTTTTTGCCGTCAAGAATTTTTTGTGCAATTTCCCCTGCCTGGCGCCCCACATCTTCACTGTCAAAAGAAAAGGCCATAAGCGCGCCGTTTTTAACATATTTTTCGGAAATACCAATAAGGGGTATGCTGTTTTGAAGTGAAAAAAGAAGCATGTATTCTGCCGATTCTCTCGTTATGGCTGTCGTATCGGGAATCATCCAGAGTGCGTCTACATTTCCCTTCATCTCTGAAATAGCGTTAATCGTTTCAGATTTTGCATTTATACTGACGGCAATAAGGGTGATTCCAAGCGCTCTGGCGGCAATCCTGCCCTCTTCAATAAGATTGCTTGTTTTTGACGGGTCATAAACGACACCTATTCTCTTTGTATGAGGGGCTGCTTCCAGAAGAGCGGCAAACTGAACATCAGGGGGGATATTCATACTGATACCGGTCATATTTGCCGGCAGCTTACCGGCAGGGTGACCGATAATTTCATGAGGATTCAAAACAAAGGTAAAAATAACAGGTATGTCTTTTACGCTGTTTTTTACAAGATTTAAAGCGTCGCTGCCAAGTGTAAAGACAAGGTGCATCTTGTCATCATTAAGGTACATCACTACTCTGGCCGCTTTTTCATCATCATAATCAAGCACGTACTCATTGACTTCAGCATTTACACTCGATTTAAAGCCATTAACAGCATCCTGGTATGGCCTGATGTCAACACTCTTAACGGCAGCCACGTCCTCCCCATGAAGGGGGGCAACATATAACAATAGCAGCATAATCGAGACAATTATCTTCATCGCACTTCTGCAGTTAAAATGTCTGCTAATAAAATCAATCATCGATTTAATTATTATAATCTAATCCGGTTTATCGGTTTTAATCCTTAAGGGGCGCAATTCCCCAAAGCATGCTGCGATATAAAATTAATGACTCCAATTTATATCGTGTCTGTTTGCTGCGGGGTGGCTGGTTTATATACTATTAAGAAATGAAGGTTTCTACAATCCTTTATTTTAAAAATTACAGAGGCCTCCGGCCTAAAAATGCCTTCTTTCTCCGGGAGAGTCCTTTAGTGGCGAAAGGTCATCATATGCCCTGTTGAATAGATTGCGAGCAACCGGACGCCCATATTTTTCCTTATATCACTTTTCCATTCTGCTCCCCAAAAGGGAAAAGGTTCCTTAAGGCTTTAGCCAAATTGACCTTCTTCTCTTCCTGCTCTGCAGCAACAAAATAATCAGCGGACAAAGCACTAAAGGGGTTTAATAATTCCGGTGAGTGTATTTGACTTTCTTTATGAGTTTCTGCTGCAAACAGAAAGGAAGGGAATAATAAGCAAACAATTGAGAGAGAAATGAAAATATGACAGAGGGTGCAATTTATTTTTGACATAAGCATGATTCCTACTATACTAATTAAACCATTGCATCATTCTACATTTAAAAAATCTTTGTGTAAAGCCTATCTTTTCCGTTTAAAGACAAATACTCCTTACGGTTCAAAGGTGTAAGTCATGGTATTTATTGAGCATTTTATAAATCAAGACAAATGGATCCAAAGGTTTATCCCTTATATCACTGAAAATGGCAAAAGCATGGCCCTTCTCAAAAGCTGCGCCCTCACATTCACGCTTTTTATTGCATTTACTGCAATACCTTGCGAAAGTTATGCTCAGGAAACAAGACGTCTTGAACTCGGCATGGGCCTTGCGGGAGCAAGTCTGCCCCACTACAGGGGCTCTGACCAGAGAAGAGACTATTTTGCTCCCTTTCCCTATGTTCTTTACGAAGGAAAAAGACTTAAAGTCAATCGTGACGGCGGACAATTCTACTTTTACGATCATCCCCGTTTTTGGATTGATGTAAGTGCCGCCATGTCACCACCTGTTTTTAGTGATGATAATCACGCACGGGAAGGAATGAATGACCTTCATCCCGTTGTCGAGCTGGGTCCCCGTGTGCAGGTCGTGCTTTTTAAGTCAAAGAAGGGGCATTTCTGGCTCAGAGCCTCCTTCCCTCTGCGCATGGCAATAGCCAGCGACCTTAGGGATACAAGATCCGTCGGCTTTGTATTTTCAC
>JAOUBX010000009.1 GCA_029860075.1 Deltaproteobacteria bacterium
CTTGGGCAGAGACTGATAGCGCTCTTTGCAGTCTTGGTGGATGCCTTGGCCTGTTCTCTTTTGAGATAGTACGTTGCGAGTCAGGGATTGAGTATTTTCTTGGATACCCTAAAAGCCACCCGTCCTCTTCAATAGAAGGAGTGCTTAAAAACATCAGTCCTAAGATTAGCCTTGAGAAGGCAGATGATCCGCTAGGGAGAATTAAAGATACCTCTGTTGATGGTTTTTCCTTGTTCGAGCTTTTATATGAAAAGCCCTATTATCAAAGGATGCTCGATTACAAGGACTTGTCTATACCTTCTTTGACAAGCCTGCTTAAGGCATTCTCTGCGATTCCCTCGGATGGTATTGCCGTGTTTCAGCTACTCTTTGAGCCCTGCTCTCAGGACTGGGCTAAGAGCATTAAAAGCTGTATTAGTGCAGAGTCTGCTTTGAGAACGGGGAGGAGATCTCAAAGAGAAATGAAGGATTTGAGAAAGCCCTTCTTTGCCGTGAGACCCAGAGTGCTCTTTTCTTCTCCTCTCAAGTCTTCGTTGTTGCAGCCTTTCCTTGGAGGGCTGCAGGCGCAAGGCAGAAGAGCTGGTTTTCATGATCTTAAAACTTTATCAAAAGCCATCAGTAAAGAAAGACTCATTGAGATGTTAATTAGTAGAGAGTCTTATATGACGGGCATGGTGATGAACTCGTCAGAGCTTGCCTCATGCTTTTTTCACTTGCCAGATGAGCAAGTCAAAGCGCTTGATATCCCCGTTGTTTATGATGATGGAGTAATTGTTCCTGTTGTGCTTAGGTCTGGAATTCCGATAGGCACGGCAGGAACTCAGAAGGCCGTCATTTGCATTCCTGGATCATCAAATAATCTTAACTCTCTTCGCATAGGAAGTTCGGGTTCGGGCAAGACAAGCTCGATAACAAATCAGTTTTTCTATCACGTTGATAAGGGTGAGGGGGCTGTACTCCTTGACCCTCACGGAGACCTCATTGAGGAGTTGCTCTCATCACCGAAGCTTTCAACCGTAGTAGAGAAGGTTGTCTACTTCAACCCTGTTGATGACGAATACGCTATAGGGTTCAATCCTTTCCACCTTGAGGATATTAAAGACATCGGACGTCTCACGTCCGATTATGTGAACAGTTCAAAAAACCTGTTTGATTCATGGGGACCGAGGCAAGCGCACATTCTGACCGTGTCTTATTACGCGATCTTCTTATTAGGTGAGAACCTTTCTGCTTTACCCGAGCTTCTCTCTAGGACTCCTGGTGGAGAGACTATGAGGCGAGAGGTTATTGAAAGATCTGACAGCCCTGAAGTTATTCGATTCTTCAAGGATGAGTTTAAGAATTACAGGGATGAAGCATTTTTTCCTGTCACCAGCAAGGTCTCGAGCCTTTTAATAGACTCAAGAAGCCGGATGATTCTATCAGAAAAAGAGAATAAGGTGAATATGAGCAAGATTCTTAATGAGGGGCACATCCTGCTCGCCTCGCTTCCTGTGGGGCTTCTTGGTGCTGACATCTCTTTTCAGCTTGGTACCATGCTTTTATCTCAGATTCAAAAAGCGGCTTTTCATAGGGCCTCTATGAGGCCAGAGGAGAGGAGGCCCTGTCACATCTTTGTTGATGAGTGCTACAGGTTCAATGAAAAAATATATGACGGATTCTTGAATGAAACGAGAAAGTACGGTTGCAGTATTCATCTGGCTTTGCAGAATACTGGTCAGCTTAGTGAGGATTCGCAAAAAGCGTTCTTCTCCGTAAACAACCTCTTGGCCTTTGGCATTAACATTGATGATGCGAAGCGATTGTCCAGGGTGCTTGATAACAGGGTAAAGCCTGAAGAACTGGTAAGCCTTGGTGTGGGAGAGGCCGTTGCAAGGCTTGGAAAAGAGATCATCAAAATTGATTCGTTCAAGCCCGTAACAGGCTCGTCAGATGCTGTACGTGAGCAGATAATTGAGTACAGCAGAAAGCACTACTACACGAAAATAGAAAAGCAAAAAGAAAGGGAAGTATCGGATAAAAAGAAGAGGTTCTACGACTCATTCTAAAACAATATGAAAAGGAGGACTTTAACCATGTCAGGACAAAGCAGTTTGATTGATAAGATACTCGACCAGCTCCACCCGGATTACATAGGACGAAAGATAGAGTACTTGCATAATATCATCCGGGAGAACTGGACTGTAAAAGTCTATATACCCGAGGATTATAAGGAGTGCATGAAAATCCTTTGCGATTACTACAGGTATCACTTTTGCGCAATGTTCAACATCAGCATAAATATGCCTAATAATAGGGCGCACCATGAAGTGAAAAAAATAATGGAGAAAAGCAAGGGAGGCTACGTCCAAGGGGTAAAGAACGCCATTCGAGGCCGTCATGGGGGCATGATCGCTCTCATCGATGCTCTTGCTGAAGAGATAAAAAATGACGCGATAGAAAAACATATTTCATATGTTATCGACACTCACATAAGCCCGCTCGACTTCGAAGTCCAATGCGAAGTTATAGAGCAATACCTTAACAAGTACGCAAAATACATGATCCCCGGAGAAGAGATGATGTCACCATACCTGCTTGCCGCCAACTACCAAAAAGTAATAAGGATGCACATCGAAGTCATAAGACGTTATCGGGAGTCAATGCAGTAAAGGAGTATTGATGGATTCGCTTCTCACACCAAAGCAGGTTGCAGAGATTTTGAACTGCAAGGTCAAGACTGTCTATTCCTGGGCGGAGTCTGGAAAGATTCCCTGCTTGAAGGTTAACGGGATTTTGCGTTTTGTGCCTGTAGAAATTAAGGAGTGGTTGGAGGGTTTCAGGGAGAAAAGCGAGCCTAAAATCCAGATAAGAAGCAAGTCATTAAATGATGTAAGTATTGATAATATAATAAAAAAAGCCATTGCAGATACTAATAAAACGCGATATAATTCTTGTCAACGGGAAGCCAGGTCTAAGTCACGGTCACAGAAAGGAGAGTGATTATGGGACTTTATAAAAGGGGCCGGACTTGGTGGATGAGGTTTAGGCATAACGGAGAACTTATACGCCGTTCGTGCGAGACTTCATCAAAGAAGTTGGCTGAGAAAATTCATGCCAAGGTTCTTTCACAAATTGCAGAGGGGAAATGGTTAGACATTGACCCAAACATTGACAGGACTTTCAGCGAGCTTTCTGATAAATACTACAAGGAGTATTCTCCAAAGAAAGCAAAGACAACCTATGTTAGAGACAAGAGCCTGTTTGATCACCTGAACAGTTATTTTGGTGATTATAAGCTGGTAGAGATAACTCCTAAGATCATCTCTGCTTATAAGGAGTTGAGAAGAAGCGAGGGGGCGTCTCCTAAGACTGTCAATCATGAACTCTCACTGATGAAGCACGCCTTTAATATGGCAATGAAAGAGTGGGAGTGGGCCAAGTCAAACCCAGTATGCCTTGTATCTAAGGAGAGAGAAGACAATTTCATTGAACGATGGCTTTCTCTTGAAGAGGAAGAGCTTCTACTTGAGGTATCTGCTGATTGGCTAAAAGAGATTATCATCTTTGCCATTAACACAGGCTTAAGGATGAGCGAGATTCTTAACCTTGAATGGAAGAGAGTCAATCTCTTTAGAAAAACCATTTCCATATATGAGCAGAAAAACAGAGGCAGAGACACCCTCCCCCTCAATGCAAGAACCTTGGAAGTTTTAATCGCCAGAAACAAGGTAAGATCAATCAAAAACAATCTTGTGTTCTTTAGTGAAGCTGGAACAAGGCTTGATGCCAGCAATCTTAGAAGAGCTTTCAACGAAGCCATTGATAAGGCAGGCATTGAAAGGCTAAGGTTCCATGACCTAAGACACACCTTCGCTACCAGGCTCATCCAAAACGGAGTTGACATATACACAGTCCAGAAACTTGGAAGGTGGAGGTCAATCCAGATGGTTGAGCGCTACGCCCACCACTACACCGAAAGCTTAAGGGGCGGCATTGAAATGTTGGATGATGTTTACGAGAAGAGTGAGCACAAAATGTGCACAATTTGAGCACAATTTAGGTATTTTCCAACAAAAAAGGGTTCACGGAAATCCGTAAACCCTTGATGTTATTGGTAGCGGGGGCTGGATTCGAACCAACGACCTTCGGGTTATGAGCCGAATACAGGACTAAACAGAAATAAACAAGCACTATTAATAGGCTTTACTTTCAAGGACTTAAAAGGCTTTGAGGGTAAGGCCTTTTTTTTTTTTTAGGCTTATTATTTGTAATTCGGTTAGAAGAATGTTAGAAGGTCATCATTTTCAGGAAGTAATACATTTTCAAATATAGTTGCAGTACAGTCCCTGTATTGATAAAGTTCTTTTATAGTTTATGCTTAGAAAGCTTATTTTCTATATTTTGGAGATACAAAGATGAAATCTTACCAGTTTATTTTAATCACCATTGTTCTGCTATTCAGTGCTTGTGCAAGTACTCAAAAAGCCCCAATGACACATGAAGAGCAAGCTGCTCATGTTGAAGACCTCATGCATCAGATGGATAGGGGGAGTATGAGTGCCATAAAGCATTTATGGAACCTTGGTTATAGGCAAGAAGTGGTTCCTTATCTCGGCAAAGCACTTGCAAAACGGAGTGCCAGAGATCGAATGTTTGCATTAAGCTTATTAAATCACATTGACAACCCACCTCCCAACATAGTTAAAGCCGTTGAACTAATGGGAAAATCAGAACCTAATCGGAAAGTGAGAAAACTTGCAAGACGAGTTTTGCAAAGATGGAAGGTGTTAGAGCTTACTAAGTCAGAGTGAGGTTGGTGGTACAAACCAAACTCTAATAAACAATTTTGCAATACCCAAAGAGCTACGGATTTTACTTTGAACAGTACACTATAGAAACCAGTATGAAAAAGCTGAAAGAATGGGAAAATTGGAAATTACCCGAAAACATAGCTGATCTCATTTACTTCACAAAACACCCCCCTGATATCGAGGTGCCCCCAAAAGAATTGCAAGGCTGGCCCGCACATTTTAGAATATCTCGTGAAAACATAGAAAATCCGAGCGACGAAGTAAATCACCTGTCTCAATTAGGAATGGCATTTAAAAACACAAACAATCCTATCTATACTTTTGAAGCATTTAGTGTGGCACATAAAAAAGGTATATATCCGCCAATGTGGGTACTTAATTTTATGTCGGAAGTCATTAGTGACTGGATAAGTCTTGGAGGGACCAAAAGCCTTGATGAACTTTTTGAAATAAATACATGTCAAGGCCAGGCACCACTTTATAAGAAAGATAAGGAAGAGAGGCGTGATGAAATGTTGTGCCTTGATGTTTTTGTTCTAAATACTTTCTTTAACTTCACTATTGAAGAAGCTTGCAATATGACGGCAAGACGGCTAGAAGAAAATCCTGACTGGAACAAAACAGGTCACAAATTAAAAGAAATTTCAGAAGAAACAATCAAGGATAGGTACAAAAGGAAGTGGAAGAAGATAATCCGCACTCTATGTGAAAATGGCGTAATAGAGTTTCCCGATATGGACAGCAAAGAAGGCAAAATAAACTACCTGAAACAATTCCCAGAAGATGCATTCCCAATGAAAAAGAAACTGGAAATAATAATTAAAAAGATAGTGGTATGAAACATCATATTTCGCACCCCTGACTTTTTAGAATATCTATTTTATGATTTAGCCAGAGTGAAAAATTGCTCTGGCTTTTTTGTTTTCAAAATAACGTATGAGAGGGATATTATGAAATCACATCTTACCAAATCAAATCTCTATTCCACCGTTGATCTAGGCATTGCCGTCTATCTTTTTACTATCGGCCATGAATTAAAAGAAACATCCCTGCAAGGCCCAAAACGCCTTATCTTCCATTTTAAAAAGCAAAGAGATACCGAAAGCAAGGTTACTTCATTTTTGAACGAAACAGGCGAAGCTTCAGCAAAAAAACTTTTTGAAAACTATCGGGCTTTACGCGCTCTTGCATTTACTCAAACAGGCAATTTGAGATGATCTAATTCTAACAAAGGGCAAGATTCTGTGAGTATGAGAAGAAGTAAAAGAGAAAAAATAGGCGGTCAGTTTGTGCCTATTTCCTACCCAATGATTGATAGCCCTGCATGGCAGAAGCTTTCAGCAAATGCTATCAAAGTCTTTATCCAACTTAAGCGGAAAAGAAACGGCAATAACGACCGTAACCTTTCCCTTACTTACAATGAAATGCATGGCCAGCTTTCATCCGCAACGTTGAGAAAGTGCCTTGTCGAACTTGTAGAAAAAGGCTTTATCGATATGGTTAGGCAAGGCGGTATGATGAAGCAATGCAACATCTTTGGTCTATCGGATAGGTGGAAGCGTTATGGCACTGATGATTTTGAACTTATAACTCTTAAAAAATGGAACTATGGAGGTTTTAAAAAACAAGAGTAAGTTTATTTTTTAAAGCTGTATAACTTTAAAATTTAAACACTAAAGTCATATTTACAGAATCATAACTTTAATTTTTAAACTGTTAGGGATGTTTTTCTTAACTTTACAACTTTATTTTTTAAACACCTTTATAGATATAGCCATATACATACAAAAATAATTAAGGAATGACTTAGCGAATTTAACATAGAAAAAGGAATCTGCTCTCATGGGAATCATAAAAGGACAACTTGAATTTAGAAAATGGAAAGAAGGCAAAAGCCTTACTAGAAAAGAGGCAATATTAGCAAACTGTTATTACTGCAATGGTCAAGAAGATTCTAGGGTAGATTGCAGGGGAGAGAAAAGCTGCCCTTTATATCAGTATCACCCTTATAAAAGTTTACCGTGAAATCCTTAAAAACTATCGTTTCAAGCTTTTTAGACTGGATTTTATTTGTTGATAAATAGCGAGGGTTGCTTTGTAGATGTTGAGGTAATAATTTTGATTTATTTAGGCAGAAAGCACCATTTTCATAGTTTTTGTTTAATTCCAACAGTAATGACTATAAAAAAAGCTTTTATTTAACAAGAGGTTATAAAGTCATAAGTTGGCTTACTCTATATTGTTTTTTTCATGTTTTTTTAAGAAAAAACAACCGTTTTTGAGCCATTTTTTAAAAAATATAACGTACCCAGAAAAGGGCAATTATCTATAGTGATGTTGTTTTGTTTTGGCCCATGTACCCCCCTAAGGTTTAAAGGATGATAAAGGCAGAATTAAATATTGACCTCAATCAGTTAAAAGAGGAAATAGTTCAAGAGGTAGTTGATGCCTTATTGCCTCAATTAGCTAACCATGCAGACAATGACACGATCTTTGATGTTGAAGGGCTAGCCAAATATCTCAAGGTAGGCACTCAGTGGGTATATGAAAATAAAAATATCCCCTGTTTCAAAATAGGAAAGTATAAGCGGTTCAGGAAATCAAAAATTGATCAATGGCTATGTGAGTATGAGCAAGGAAGCATAAAAAAACAGGCAAATTCCGTTAGAAGGAAGTTAGAAAGTAAGCAATAACTACCTATAAATAAGGGTTAATTACAGTAGGAATCGGGTTCTTTACCCGAAGGGCAAAAGCATATTCCCCTTGACTTTCAATAGACAATTGTCTATAAATAAATATATGGAAATCATGTTTAAAGGAAAGAATCTAAAAGAGATTAGAGAGAGCAAGGGGCTTTCTCAAAGTCAACTGGCAGACAAGACAGGTCTTCATATAACCACTATAGGCAACTATGAGATTGACCGAAGGGAGCCAAAGGCAACACAGTTAAAAAAATTGGCTGACGCTCTTGGGGTAAAAATGGAAGAGTTCTTTAAGTAAACATTAATCATTAAAAAATGGAGGTGGGAATGAAATCAGTATCCATAAGTTTAATATTGTTTATTTTGTTAACAAATCTTGTGATTGCAGACGAACCAGACTTTCTTATTCATTTTGAGGATTGCAAAATGACTTTAGGTTATCTCGTTTTATCTGATAAGAGCTTGATAGTTTCTGACGCTGATCCAGTACTAATGACTTGCAACCGAAAATCTGACAAATTTACTTGTTCATTCCAATTTACAACGGCACAAAAAAAGAGCCGTTCAAATGAATATAATATCATTCTAGATTCTCCACCTCTTTTGCATATAGCAACGTCAACTGGCTCAGAATATATTGCTATTAATACGGCTCAACATGCAGCTGTTATTGAAAATCGAATTCTTGATGAAAAATTTCTAGGCACAAAAATATGTCAAGGCATGTATGTAACTAACTTCGAAATGAAGAGCCTTGGTAAAAAGTAACACAAAGACAATATCATTTACTTCAAATAATCAAGGAAAGGAGGTGAACTAGTTAAGTAACCTTTTCAAGAAAGTAAACAATCAGTATGAAGAAAGGAGCCTAACAGTATGAGAGGAAGCATTCAAAAAAAGGGAAAATCCTACTATATCGTATTCAGGATACCCGATCCCAAAACAGGCAAGAAAAAGCTCAAATGGGTGCCTGCCGGACAAACAAAGAAAGAGGCAGATATCAAACTCAATGAGCTAATGGGAGAAGTCCATAACGGCACGTATAGGGAGCTAAAGAAAGCAACCTTTGCCGAATTTGCCGAGTTATGGCTAAACTCCTATGCCAAGACCAAAACCAAGCCTTCTACCTTCAAAAGCTATCAGGACATTATCAATAAGCATATGATTCCGGTAATGGGTGATTATTACCTATCAGAGCTTGATACTGGCAGACTTCAAAGGTATGTGGCAATGAGGCTTCAAAGTGTAAAACCTAAGACCGTAATCAATGAAATAGTGCCTTTAAAAAAAATGTTCAAGCATGCTGTCTTGTGGGGATATCTGAAAATCAATTATGCTGAATGTGTAGAACGGCCAAGAGTTGAAAAAGAGGAAATGGACATTTTTTCACCGGAAGAAATTAACCTCTTTCTTAATCATGTAGCAACCAAGTTTAAACCGTTCTTTCTAACAGCAGTTCTAACAGGTATGAGAAGAGGGGAGTTGATAGGCTTGCAATGGGGTGATATAGACTGGAACCATAAACAGATTCATGTGAGACGTGCTTTTTGTAATACCTCAAAGAAGTCAATCTCTCCTAAGTCAAAGTCTTCTGTCAGAAGAATTGATCTAACACCCTCTCTAGTAAGTGCATTAAAGAGACATAAGCTTGCATGTCCGCTTAGTGAAGATGATCTAGTATTTTGCACTTCTAAAGGTACGCCCTTTGATCCTGATTCAATAGTAAAGAGGGAGTATCTACCAGCATTAAGAAGGGCTGGGCTCAGAAAGATTAGGTTTCATGATCTAAGGCACTCGAATGTAGCACTAAGGATTGAGGAAGGACAGAATATTAAATACATTCAGAATCAAGTAGGCCATGCCTCAATTCAGACTACCCTTGACAGGTATGGACACCTTATCAAAGAAGTCAATCAAGAACAGGCAATGAAGCTTGATAGTGCGCTGGGTTTTGTGGAGGATTCTGATAGTTCGTTGGATTGTGTTAGAAGAACGTTAGAAGCTGCCAATAAAAAAGGGCTTGCAGTAGTTGCAAACCCTTGATGTTATTGGTAGCGGGGGCTGGATTCGAACCAACGACCTTCGGGTTATGAGCCCGACGAGCTACCAGACTGCTCCACCCCGCGACAAGTGAAAAGAGATGATACGCTATTTTATTCCATATGTCAAGGTGGTTTTGGGGTCCGGGGCCTCCCCCTTTTTTAGACAGGCCCTGTCATTTTACCTTTCAAGTGTGACTGATGGGTTTCAGGCAGGTCATGCCGCTTCCTTTATTTCTTATGGCCTGCTTAAGATGCAATAGGCCTGTCAATGCTGAAAAAAATCAATGCTTTGAGCTTAAAAAGGCCTCAATAAGCTCAAATGTCTCTTCCGGTTTTTCTTCCTGCGGAACATGCCCGCAGTCGGGAAAGACCTTGATCCACCCATGAGGCAACGCCTTTTCCAGCTTAAGTCCAATCCCGACAGGAATGATTGCGTCTTTAGCCCCCCAGATTAACTGAACGGGAAGATCGATCTTCTCATACCTCTTTGAAAGCCCGGACAGGTCGGAAGGGACCATCTGCCTTGCCGTGTTGATGAGGGCCTGCCTGCCGCCGGGTGTGTAAAGGGGTTTTGCATAAGCGGCAACGGCGTCATTGGTAATAGTCGATTCATGAAGGTAGGAGAGCTTCAAAAGGGAACGAATCTGTATTTTTGCGGGAATGAGGGCCATGCCGAGATCGCTTATGACAGGGACTTTCAGTATAGAGACAAAGGGAGGCAATTTCTGCTCGTAGGCAGGGTTGTCGATAAGCACCGTTCTTTCCACCCTCCCTTTATCAAAGAGCGTAAGATAGAGGGCTGTAATGAGAGCAACTCCGCCGCCAAAGGAGTGCCCCATGAGGGTGAGCCTCGAAAGATCGAGTTTTTTGATCAAATGGAGGACAAGCTTTACTTGCTCATAAAGAGTATAACGGCCATCCTTCGGTTTAGGTGATTTGCCGAAGCCTTTGAGATCGACAAGAATCAGGCGGTATTTTTTTGAAAGCGGCGGCATAAGGTGCCTCCAGGTATAGAGGCTCTGCCCGAAACCGTGAATTAAGAGAAGCGTCTCTTCTCCACTGCCCTCTTCTTCATAATAGAGATCAATGGTGGAAGGTTCTTCAATCCTTTCCAGCAATTCTTTCCAGGTTTCTATTTTTTGGGGCACAGGCTGCTTTCTTGTTTTGGTTAAATCCCGTTTAAAAAGGTCACCGCTGCTTACCAGGTCCATTCTTTGAGTAAATAATATATTGTCATTTCGTGATAAAGGTTTCTCCTTTCACCCCAAGGGCACTTGTCACTTCGTTCGGGCGTACTCGAAATGACAAAACATCAAAGCTGTCTCTTTACCTATCCCTGAGCGGCGCCGCCATCCCTGCCATGGCCTCAAAGGTCCCCTTTATTCCCGATTCGAGAAGCGCCGTTACCTCTCCCACAGCCCCCCTTTTGTCTTCACCGTATTTCTCAAAATAATCCTTCAAGTTTAAGGGCTCTCCGATCCTGACAACGGCCTTTCGCGGGCCCCAGAGCTCTCTTCTGCCAAAGACTTCCATTTCAAGCAGAAAAAGAACGTCCATAAAACGCTCCACGGTAAAGGTCTCTTTTACATAACCATCGTAAATAGCGACAAACTCAAGGGTTCGCCAGAGATCATCATAGAGTTGTCTCGCCTTTTGCTGGTTCTCTTCGAGAAGTTTCCTTTCATAATCCGCCCCTTGGGGCTCTACATGGACTATCCTGTCTACAGCATTAAAAGCGGCCCGTATCCTGTCAAGGAGGGTATCACCCGGCCTGGGACTCATATTTAGGGCCGCTTCGGTACGGGAGATTATAAATTCTTTCATTGCCTGAATGCGACTGTCAAGATCATCCCCGCTATGAGGTTTTAAACCGTATTTTTTCTCATTTGCCGATAGAAGGGCCTCGCCAATACGCCGAAGCCTGTCATATCGGGAGGGCATACCATCAATAGACGAGTGAAAGAGCTGCCCTTCCAGCCTCCTTAATGAGTCATCAATTTCTCCGTGCATATCATTTATATAAATATACTTGATGGTGATGGGAACAAAGTAAAGCAAAGGATCATCCTCTTTTTTCACCACCTCTTCACAGGCCTTGAAAGCAAGCTGTGTCACCCCCTCCTGGAAGGGCATGACCGTATCGTTTTGCCAGCACGTTTGTCCTTCAGGAAAGATGACAAGCCATCGCCTCCCCTCTGCAATAAGCTTTCTCGTCATCTGGAAAGAGAGGCGGTCTGCCGTGCCGCGGATAATGGAGTAGACTCCCAGCCGCTGCAATATCCAGCCCACAAGAGGGGAACGCTCAAAGGCTTCCATGGCGGCCAGATAGTTATAGTCCTGGCGAAGCAGCTTTGACAGATGCATAATGAGATAAGGCTCGTACCCTCCCGAATGGCTGGGTGTTAATATGCAGCGTTTGCCCTTTAGCGATTCAAGCCGGACAAGACCCTCATCGTTAATGTCGATTTGCGTAACTTTGGGAATTTTGCGAAGCAGCAGAGGAAGGAAAAACTTGATAAGGGCAATGACGGCACCATTACGCCCGGGTGGCCGAAAGGTGAAAGGCTTCGGCCTGCTTCGCGCATCGGATGCAACAAGATTGTTCGATTTTGCTTCTTTCATCATGGGGATCCTGTAAAATTTATATTATAGTATTACCCTCTTATCAATGAAATTATTTTTTACAGCAAATTGACTCTACCCATTTCATCTGCTAGCTTTATCATATCCCCTTAAAATGATTATAAAATATCAGGAAATGAACACAAAAAACGATTCCATCTCCAAAAGCGCCCTCATCGCAGAAGACGATGACGATCTTGCCTTCCTTGTGAAGCACGTGCTGGAGCGGGAAGGTTTTAAGGTCATTTATGCCTCTGATGGTCGTCAGGCAGCCCGCTGCATCGATTCAATGCTTCCTCCCGAGATCATTATTCTCGACCTTATGATGCCCTACCGGAATGGTTTCCAGCTTGTAGAAAAGATTCGCAGCAAAAGGGACTGGAAAAACGTTCCCGTTATCATACTCACGTCTAAAACACAGGAGCGCGATGTTGTAAGAGCACTCGATGCGGGAGCTAATGATTACATGACCAAACCCTTCAACCCCGCTGAACTGATTGCCAGGGTCCGGAGATATATGGAAAAATGAAACACTCTCTCCTATGTTTTTTGATTCTGCTGCTAATCTGCGCCTCTCCCCTCCCCTTGTTTTCATCGGAAAAAAAACCTTATACAGAGATAGAAGCCGGAACGGTCTATGAAAAGCTCACCAAAGACCACTCTCCCTGGAGAAGCACGTACCTGGAAGTAAAAAGAGGTGACAGTGTTCGTCGCTTCCTGCTGCTTCAGGCGCGGCAGACGAGACGCTTTTCCCTGACTGACAGGGAACTTGCCGGCATAATAAGTCTGCCCCTTGGGTACAGGCATACTGTCGCTTTTGAAGCTTCAGGCAGTTCTTCCCATGAGGTGCTGCCCAAAAAATCAATGACGGGCCGCTTGAGCAGTATCCTGGCAAATGGCTGGCTTGCCGGTATGAGCATGGGAAAAAGATTTTATGATAAATCGGATGTAACATTCGGTTCCGTCGGTATTGAACACTATTTTAGTGCTTATCGTCTCGCCTATACACTTTATTCATCCAGGGTAGAAAAAGGAGACACCGAATTTAGTCATGCCGTCGCTTTTGACCGTTATTATGGCAGGAAGTCAAGTACAGGAATAAGATTGTCGGCAGGTGAGGAGAGTGAAAATATCGACGGCACAAAGGTTATTACAACCTGGGTAAAGGGCGCTGCCTTTACAGGGCGTCACTGGCTTGATGAGCGCTGGGGAATCAGCTACAGCGCGACATTCCATAAACAGGGGAATCATTATGACAGATATGGTTTACTTGCCGGCCTTCGCTACCGCTTCTGACCCTTTTATTAAAATGGCATTGGCAGGCGGCATGATCATTATGCTTCTCTCCCTTTTATTTTCATTCCAGGTGCTTCTCATTAGCGGACTAAGATCTCTGGGCGAGAAAAGAAAAGCAAAGCTTGCCCGGCAGTGGCGCCCCATCTTTTCCGAGATAATGGAAAAAGCGCCGGAAAACCTCCCTGTGCTAGGAAGCGCCAATGTAACCGATTTTCTCATTCTCTGGAACCATTACCACGGTTTTCTGAAAGGGAATGCACGTGAAAACCTGAATCTTTTGCTCCGTCGTTTAAGGCTTGATAAAGATGCTATAAAAATGCTTAGAGGAAGATCGCTGAAGAGAAAATTTGTCGGCATTATGACACTTGGCAACCTGAGGGATTCCTACGTATGGAACGATTTATGCCGCATGCTATCCCATAAAAACAACCATCTTTCTCTTGCCGCAGCCGAAGCTATGGTGCAAATCCGGCCCCGGGAGGCAGTTCAGGCCATAAGCGACTCCATCAGATTGAGAAATGACTGGCCCGACTCCAGGATTGTATGCATTTTAAAAAAAACGGATGCTAACTATTTTTCATCTTCTCTTGCCGATGCCGTCTTCAAAGCGGATGACAAATCAAGGCCCCGTCTTATCAAACTCTCGTCAATCGCCCTCAATGAAACAATCAGGGGCATTGTAAAAAAATATTTAAATCCATCGGCCCCTGAAGAGGTCATTGCCGCCTGCCTGCATATCCTGAAACATCCGGAAGTGATAGAAGATGTAAGGCGATTTACCGCTCACCCTTCCCCCCTCATTCGACTAAAGGCAGCGGCAGTGTTGGGGCGAATCGGAGAAAAAGAGGATATGGACGTTCTTACGTCCCTTCTCTCCGACAAGCAGTGGTGGGTCAGGTATCACGCTGCCAGGTCGCTTGTGTCGTTTCCTTTTGTCACTCAAGCTGAACTTAAAGCGATAAGTAATCAGTGCAAAGACCGCTATGGCAGGGACATGTTGAACCGGATGATTGCAAAGGCGGAGATAAGCTAATGCAGATAGATCTGCAAGGCGCCGCCTACATGTTGCATTGGTTTTTCATTTTCTATTTTGTCATCCATAGCGGAAGCTATTTTCTGCTTAATATGGCTTCTTTTATCTCTCTTAAAAGATACCTGCGTTTTTCAAATATTGACGTCAGGATTGATGATTACACAGGCTTCGAGCCTCCCGTAACGATCATTGTGCCCGCCTATAACGAAGAATCGACGATTGTCGTCTCAATCCGTTCCCTTTTGCAGCTTGAATATCCGGAATATGAGATCATTGTCGTAAATGACGGTTCGAAAGATGGGACCCTTGCAAAACTGATGGCGTCTTTTTCACTGATACCTTTTCCGGAAGTTTGCAGAGTGGCGATCGAAACAAAACAGGTCAAAAGCATTTACCATACCGTCGATTATCCCAACCTGATCGTTGTCGACAAAATAAACGGTGGTAAATCGGATGCACTAAACTGTGGAATCAACTATTCCCGGTTTCCTCTTTTTTGCGGAATAGACGCCGACTCCATACTCCAGCGCGATAGCCTTTACCAGGCGGCTAAACCCTTTATGGAAGACAAAAGAACTATTGCTACAGGCGGGACCATTCGCGTTGCCAACGGATGCGAAGTAATCGACGGCTTTCTCGCAAGAGTCGGCCTTCCGTCGAACGTTCTTTCTCTCGTGCAGATTATGGAATACCTGAGGGCCTTTCTTTTTGGGCGTCTCGGCTGGTCATTTATTAATGCCCTGCTCATTATTTCGGGCGCCTTTGGTATTTTCCGGAAAGAGGCCGTCATTGCCGTGGGGGGATACAGAACGGACACGGTAGGAGAAGATATGGAACTCATCGTCAGACTTCACAACAAATACCGCAAAGAAAAAATTCCCTATCGCATCACTTTTTTGCCCGATCCCATATGCTGGACGGAAGCGCCGGAAGATTTAAAGACCCTGAAAAATCAAAGGGTCCGCTGGCAGCAGGGTCTTTCCGACAGCCTCTACCGGCACAAAAACCTTCTTTTTAGCGTAAAAAGCGGGGCTGTCGGCTGGCTGGCCTTTCCTTTTTTTCTCATCTTTGAGTGGTTTGGTCCGGTCATCGAGTTTGCAGGCTATTTATTTATCATTGTTGCCTATATTTCAGGACTCATATCGCTTGACGCCACTGCCGCCTTTTTTATTCTTTCCGTCGGCCTTGGACTTTTCGTTTCTATCAATGCGCTTCTCCTGGAGGCCCTGTCTTTTAATATTTACAAGGAAAGAGCTTACATTATTATCCTTATCATAGCCGCCTTTATTGAAAATTTCGGATACCGCCAGCTCAATACAATCTGGCGTCTTCAGGGAATTTTCAGGTGGCTTTATTCAAAAGAAAAAAAATGGGGTGAAATGAAAAGAAAAGCAAGCTGGAGCAGATAATCTGAAATACCTGATGAGATTTTCACGGTTTCTCCCTGCTTATTGGGTCATCAATGAGGCCATTTGCCGCAGCGGTCCTTTTTTTACCAGCTTTCCGTCATGATATAAAAGCGCCAGCTTGAGGGGGCCGCCATTTATCACTATGGAGGCCACATTATCGGGGCTGATAGTGATGCGTCCAAGGGTCTTCCCTGTAGGCCACTTTATTCCCGTAAAGGTGGTATAAACCAGTTCGGAACAGACGATTTTGTCCGTCGTCTCTACATCAAAATTAAAGTCATATTCCTTGCCGACCTGGCGAAGGGCCCTTATGATTGTCTCGCCCTTCTCCTTTTTCGTCATTTCCTTTCCACGTATGACAGCAATATCATCAATGTTTAAAAAGCGGGTAAGCCTATTCATTTCCACGCCTGGTCTGAGCGCCTCCACCACGCTGCGGCCCGACTGGATTTGTTCATGGTATTTTTGAACAACAGCATGATCCCATATGCCGAGCGCTTTGAGCTCTTCCTCTGTTCCAATCCAGATGGCCACGTGTCCCCAGTGACCGGGGATAAATTTGTCAGTGAGGCGGAAAGGGGTTTTTTCCAGCAAAATATCCCCGGCCCTTAGTTCCTGCTCCAGCTTTTCCAGAACATCAAAACGGCCATAGAGTTTGCCCTTTCTTGACTCAATAAGACCGAGTGTATTGCCGAAAATCATGCTGAAGAGATTAACGCCGTCCTTGCCGAGGCTATTGAGCGTATCCGTCGTCATCGCTGAGAGAAAGCGGACTTTTCTTCCAAGAACATAAAGCGGAGAAAACTCCTTTGTCATATTGTAGGAAGGGCTCTGGGTAATGAGTGTATTTAGATAAGCCCTGTCTTCATCTTCAAGAAAAGAAGGGGGCGCCTTTTCCAGTTCTTTTTCGTAAAAGTAGATGCCGGACCTGACTCTCTGCCTGTTATAGGCCGAGTTGTAACTGATCGTAATCTTTGCCAATTGAGCGGCATTTATGTTGTAGCCCGAGTCGCGTTCATTAAGAAAGCGGCGCAATTTTTCGTCTTCATCGAAGATGGAAATGGCAAGCAGATAGTTATCGTAAAGTACCATGGCTGCTGAAAGGGAAAGCATGACTCCTTCCAGGCGTTCCGCTTTGCCGATCCCCTTTTCCCTGAAATCCTCCTTCTTCCACCGGGTCCAGCATTCATGGGCCTCTGCCAGCCGGTAGAGCTTCTTTCTAAGCTCAAGATGGGCTATTGTTCCCCTGTTAAGTGTGTCCAGGTCCTCACCGTTGAGCGGTTTGCGGGCGGCAATTTTTGCCTTCAGTTTTGCCGCCAGCCGGATCGATTCCTCCCTGTAAACGAGAGATTGCTCTACCAGGGGGAGGTAGGCTGCAAATTCCTCTTTCAGGGATGCTCTGATTTGATAAGGGCTTCCACTGTGATGCCTCTCTATATGCCCCTGGCAGGATTCATCGGGAATCGGGGTTGACTTTGCTCCTAAAGAGTTGTTGGCAAGTTCAGCCAGGGAAGTGCCCGTAAGGAGGAATAAAATGGCTGCGGCGGCAAATAAGCTTTCCCTGTATTTGAGATGGGTTTTCATGGATTAGGCCTCCTTATTAAGTAATGTCATTACAAACCTGTTTTTCCCTTGTTGCTTTGAACCTGCTCCCTCTGGCATGAAGCATAGACTCCTCCGAGTATCCAGCTTTTAAGATTTCTCCTCGTACCTCGTCGAAATGACAGCATGATTAACCTTGTTAAAGCTCTTCACCCCTCTCTTGTCATTTCGAATCAAAGGGAGAAATCCTGGCGTTTTAAAAGCTATTTCTTAGCATCTCCACAATACTCAAAGTCCCCGCCGCCGCAAAAAGATGTTTGAGCGTATGTCCACTAACGACATTCCCCCATGAATAAACAAGTTCATCAAAATACTCAAACATTTTAGCAAGTGCATAAAAAAGAAGAAGCCATAAAATATAGGGCCAGTAAGCCGCATGGGTATCGTAAAAAACAAGTATGACAGGAACAAGTACCATAGGCAAAAACTGGACAATAACGTAAGGCCTGAGATCACCTCGCCCCTTTTTTTCGCTCCAGGCCCAGTAGAAAACACTTACCACACCAACCATAAGCAGGGGCAAAAGCAAAAATTTTCCTGCTGCGGCACTCACCACCTCCGACAGCACTGAACAAAAAAAGCCGGCAAAGGCAATGGTCATGGGGATACGGTCCCAGACGAGCCTTTTATTATCAGGTTTTACGTGATACCAGGCCGAACCGAAAGCGGTCAGGCAAAGGCCGATAAAGAAAGTCAGATAAGAAGTAAACCCCGTAATATGGCCGCCGCCGTTATTGATTGTGAGCAAAGCGGCAATCCCTGAGAGACCTGTAAAAATAAAAGCGCTGTTTGAAAGAACATCCATCCCATTGGGCAGGCCAAAAATCCTCCGATTATCGGCAAAAATATGGTAGTTATTATTTTGTGCTATGGGCCTTTTAAGAACAAAAAGGGTGACAACAGGAACAGAGGAGAAAATAATTAAAAAAATATCTTTGCTATTCATTATTCTTACCTTAATCTGCAGCCGCTGATTTGGAAATCCCCGCCTTTTCTCTTATCGTCTCAATATCCAGTTTATCCAAAAAGCGGGGAATATTTTTCCATATTTCATGATAGCCATAGCCTCCCTCCACCATTTCCTTTAGCGCCTCTTCTTTGCTCCACCCCTGTACTGCCATGCGATAAACGGCGTTCATCATACCCGTTCTGTCGGCGCCGTGAAGGCAGTGAACAAAAACAGGGGTCTTGCTCTTATCGGTAACGATTTTCAAAAAGGCGATAACATCGGCTTCATTAAGGCTCCAGGCATTCATGGGAATCCTTTCATAGCCGATGGTCACATCGCCTATTTCATCCAAATCAGAGTGAAAATTTCGCAAATTGACAATTGTTTTTATCCCCATTTTTTTAAGTATGGGGATGCCTTCCTTTTCAGGCTGTGCCCCCCGGTAGAGATGCCGGGACACTTTATGGAAATTGGGCAGGCCTTTCTCATTTATGGGAAGGGCCCATTTTTCAGGTCTGGCCCTCTCTCCAGGGGCCGGGGGAGCGAAAGCTGCGGGCAAAAGGAAGGCAACACTTATAATAAAGAGAAGAAATCCGCTCCTCCATTTGCTTTTTTTATTGATCTTTATCAATTGCGGCAACATCATTTTTCAGTCTCCTTTTTGGGCCCCTTTTTTGCCGAAGTTCCCTTTTGAGCCAGTTCCTTCGCAAGGTTACCCAGCCCCTTGAGGTCGAGCTTTCCAGATCCCAGTATGGGGAATTCAGGGGTTTCATAAAACTCTTTTGGAATCCAGAGGTTGGGAAATCCCTCCTCTTTGAGCTTGTTCATAACTCCCCTGGCATCGATACTTGGCGTCGCTTCAGGAAGGTGAAGGACAACCAGTTTTTCTCCCTTCGATTCGTCACTGACGGCAGTTACGACAACGAGAGGCTCGCTAAAGCCAAGAATGTTATTAATCGATTCTTCCACCTGTACATGTGGGACCATCTCTCCCCCTATTTTTGAAAAACGGCTCAGCCTTCCTACTATATGAATAAATCCCTCTTCATCGATCTTTGCAATATCACCTGTAACATACCAGCCGTCATGCAAGACGCCGGCCGTTCTTTCTTTATCATTGAGATAACCCTTCATGAGGTTAGGACCTTTGACTAGGAGCATTCCTTCACTGTTATAGTCAAGCTCCCTGTCGTAATCTTCAGGGTCAACCACCCTGGCTGAAAGCCCCGGCAGCGGCAACCCTACACTGCCCGCCTTTGTTCCCTTCTGTTTAATCCCTTTTTCGTTAAAGTCAGGGGCATTGCAGGAAATAACAGGCGACATTTCCGTGGCGCCGTACCCCTCGACAATAGAGAATCCAAACTTTTTATGAAAAGCTTCTGCCACACTTTGCCGAAGCTTTTCAGCCCCTGCAATGGCGACACGAATATTCTTGAATTGCTTTTCACTGCAACGCCTCGTGTAAAGGCTATAAAATGTGGGTGTTCCCAGCATGACGGATACATTATATTTTTCCGCCATTTCTCCTACCTTTTTAGCATCGAGGGGATCAGGCACATAGGCTGTAAATACGCCCTTCAGGAGCGGCAGCCAGAAGGTGATGGAATAGCCGAAGGAATGAAAAAAAGGAAGTGACCCGAGCATCCTGTCATCAGGCCTGAATTGAAGCACCTGGTTTACCATGTCACCGTTGGATATGACGTTAGCATGACTAAGCTCTACCCCCTTGGGATCACCTGTCGAACCACTTGAAAAGATGACCGTCGCCCTGTCTTCCGGTGAAGCGCTGCTGTGGCAAAAGAGCTTTTCCAGTACTATCGAGGGGAGGAGAAGAACGGCAAGCATGGTTCCTGCTTTGTCTCCTTTAGTGACCTCCTTCATCAGGTCTTCCAGGTAGACAAACTGATCAAGCTTGTTAATAGCTGCTTTTTTCACAAAAAGCTTTGATGTAATAATTGTTTTCATGCGGCACTTTTCAATATATTTTGCTATGGCGTCATCGCCTGCCCTGAAGTTGAGGTTAACGGCCACATTTCCTGAAAAGCCGGCGGCTATATTGGTCAGCACCCCTGCCACCGATGAGGGAAGCATGATCCCTATCAGCTCTCCTTCACCACATCGGCGCCGCATCTTTTTTGACAAAAGGATAGAAGCCGTCATGAGCTTAAAATAACTGAGCGGTTTGCTGTTCGTATCGGCCAGGGCACTCCTGAACATGAATCGTCTGGCTGTCCTGATAAAGTGTGCAGAGAGGGTCCTGTACTCCTTCCCTCTGGCGGCAAAGGCCTCACTGCCGAGTTCCGACACTTTTTGCCTCAGGTCAAAGGCTTTAACATGCACGTCTTCAGCCTTACCGAAAAGGACCGTTACGGGATAAGGGAGACGTTCAGGTATTTTCCTGAAAAACCTTCCTCCCTTGAAAGAGAAAATGCTTCCCCATAATTTATCGAAACAGACGGGAATAACGGCAGTATCTTGAGGCGCCTTTTTGAGAATAAGCTCCACGCCTTTCCTGAAGGGAAGCATAAAGCCGATGCGCGTAATAGAGCCTTCAGGGAATATGCAGACCACTTCACCCGCTTCGAGTGATTTTACTACTTCCGCCATGGCATCTTTTGACGCCTTTTCCGACAGGGGAATGCATCCTGCCATCCTTAAAAACCAGCCCACAACAGGCTTGTCGAAAAAAGACCTGTAAACGACAAATCTCACCTTTCTGTGAGGAATGGCATACTGCAGGAGCAGGCCGTCGATAAAACTCATGTGGTTAGGTGTGAGAAGCACGGCGCCCTTTTCGGGAATGACGTCGACGTTGACGGTCTTTATCCTGTAGATAGTGTGAGTAAGGAATCCGAGGGATAGCCTGAAAAAAGCTTCGGGAAGAAGATAAAAAACATAGGCTGAAACGGCAAAGCTGAAGAGACCCAAAACAAAGAGGATATTGCCGGAAGAAATTTGGAATGAATGGGAAAGAAGATAAAGCGCGCCCGAGGAAATAAGCATGCCGAGATTTGAAAAGAAGTTGGTAAGGGCAATAAAACGTCCCCTGTTTTTATCATCACTTTCAATCTGGAGGAGGGTGTTGAGGGGGACATGAAACAAACCTCCAAAAAAACCGAGAAGGGCAATATCAATCATTACAAAAAAGTAATTTCCTGATATAGAAGGGAGAACGAGACAAGTCAGGCCCATTCCAATGGAGCCGGCGGGAATAAGCCCCAGTTCTACGCGGTATCTCGATAGCTTTGCCGCCACAAGGGAGCCTGCTGAAATGCCTGCGCAGAGATAGAGCAGAAGCAGCGACGCCTGGGAAACTTTACTTAGTCCCATTTCCTGGGTGGCAAAAAGCAGCAGCAGCATCTTGAAGAGCGCGGCAAGAAACCAGAAATAGCAAATACCTATCACTGTGAGCCTGAGTGTCCGATTGGTTTTGAGCGCCCTGAGATTATGGAAAAAATCTTTAACATTGAAGTTTTCACGGGTAGAAGAAGGAACATGGTCGACTCTTAACGTATAGAATAAGCCTGTCATACTAATGAGGGAGAGAATGATTATGGGTTTTCCAAGGCCGCTATACCCATCGGCTAAACTGAAGGCGCTAAATAAAAATGATCCGCCCACAATCCCGACGATTATGGCCAGAAATGTCCCCATATCAATAATTCCATTGGCCTGACCAAGCCTTTTTTCCTCAACGATTTCCTTTAAAATGCCGTATTTGGAAGGGCTGTAAAATGTTGACTGGCTTCCCATTAGAAAAACGAGAAAAAAGAGGCTATAGAGGCTCTTCATAGATAAAGCGGCAAGGGCTATGCCAAGAAGGAACAACTCTGTTCCTTTAAAAATAATTAAGACCTTTCTCTTTGAATAACGATCTGAAAACCAGCCCGCCAGAGGAGAAAAAAGCACAAAGGGCGCTATGAGCAGCGCCCCGAGAAGAGCAAGGTAGGAGTCATACATCTCTGCGGGCATAATGGTGAGGATGATTCCAAAAATGATCATTTGCAGCGCATTATCATTAAATGCCCCTGTCGCCTGCGATATGAACAGGCCCGTAAAACTTTTTCCCTGAAAGATTTCTCTCGATTTCATAATACCTTTACCCCTTTCATCATCTTATTGCCGTCGCTGCCATTCAAATTTCTCAGGAGATTCATATAATGCCCTTTTCTCTTTGAAAAGGCCGCTTCACTATAGATTTCACGAAACAACCAGAGAAGACCCTTTTCAAGATCATGTACGGACATATTCTTCGGTTTGAAGTTGACATCGAAAAGCGTACAGCTGTCCCAGTATTTTTCCTTTAAAAGGCGTCCTTCCAGGCGAAGCCGCTCATATAGTTTTGTCCCCGGAAAGGGGGTAAGTACCGTTACCTGGGCCTCGATGAGTTTGGACTCGAATATGAAGTCCCTTATCTCTTCAAAAACGTGAGGCCCATCGCCATCGAGACCGGTTATGAAGCAACCGTTTACCGAGATCCCTTTCGACTGGATTTTATGGATGGCCTCAAGATATTTATCCCTTCCGGCAAGCTTCCAGTTGCTGCTGTCGATTCCATTAAGGCTTTTTTTAGAAACACTCTCAAAGCCGATGAGCAGTTGGCGGCAGCCGCTTTCACGGAGCAAGTGGAGCGCTTCATCGTTATCAGCGATAGAAATATCCGTCTCTGTAAACCAGCGGACCTTCCTTTTAGAAAGCGCCATTAAAAAATGTTGCGTCCATTTTTTATTTACAAAGCTATTGTCATCGGCAAATTCTATAAAAGGATGTTCCCACCTTTTGACAATCCTGTCAACTTCTTCCATGACTTTTTCTACAGGCTTTTGCCTGTACCATGGACTGATAAGCCTGGAGGAAGCGCAAAATTCACAATTGTGTATGCAGCCCCTGGAGGTCTGTATTGTAATCCTGTTATATTTGTCGATATCGAGCAAATCAAAACGCGGAAGAGGTGCCTTTGAAAGATCAAAGGGTGCTTTTTCAAAGGAACTGTAAAAGGGTTTCAGCTTTCCGGACCTGAGATCGGTAATGACATGCTCCCACACTGCTTCACCTTCACCGATAATAACGGCATCTGCATGTTCCTTCGCCTCTTTGGGCAAAGAGGAGACATGAAGTCCCCCCATAACGACAGTCGTTCCTTCTCTTCTCAGAATATCGGCTACCCTGTAGGCCTCATAAATCTGGGCAGCAAAAGAAGATATGGCGACGAGATCATACTTTCCCATCCCTTCAAGCTGTGATACCTCTTCTATTTCCCGGTAGTCAATCTCCATATCTTTCGGTGTGCAGGCAGCGAGCGTCAAAAGTCCCAGGCTCGGCATAGATGAAATTACCTTTCCCCTGCGTACAAAACCTGGCAGTGTAACACCAAGCGCTGCAAGCTCCTTTGATTTAACGCGTACCCCACTCATTGCAAGAAAACAGATTTTCATAGCAGCACCCCCCAGGCCATAATTAACGCGGCCACCATAAATGACGTGGCAGGCAGGACAAGAAAATATTTCAGTGAATTCTTATAGGCCGCTGCCATGCAGCCAGGGGGCATACCAAGGGCAGCAAAAATCATTGTATAAGAACCGAGCTGCATCAGCTCCGGAGAGAGATTGATATTGGCCAGCTCCCTGCCGTACAGAATATTAATAATGGAAAGAGCAATAAATGCCACGTGACCGAGACGAACAAAGCGCCTGGGCAGGGATGAATAATCCTCTAATCCTGCCGGGCTCTTGACGGGCCCGGCGAAAGACCAAAGCCCCATGATCATGCCCGATATGATACCTCCGTTAATCCATAACCATCCGAATGTAATATTTAGCTCTCCCATTTCATTGCCTCCCGATAAAGTTTCTCTTTGACTAATTTATAGAGCATCTCCTGTGCCGGCAGACATGGTCAAAATTAAGCTTTGATTATTAACTACTTAGCTAATTGCAGTTAAAATCTCACTATAAAATCCCCAAAGTGAATTGACAATGATTGACAAGAGGTGTACATTTGGTGAACAGATAGAGCCCATATTCAAATGAACGCGGTATTGCTTTTACCCCCTCTCCCTTGATGGGAGAGGGCTGGGGTGAGGGTGAAAGCTTCTAGCAATTTACACCTTTCCCCCTCCCACCAGGGTTGAACATTATCCAGCCAGACAAAGCTGATAAACGCTATTTCACTCCTGGAATGGAGATTTAAAGAGGAGCCAAACCATGAAAAAGCTATTCGACGATAAAGACCTATCCTTCGGGCGTGCCATCTCGAAACTTGCCTACTGTAACCCTTTCTTACCCGAAAGAATTGAATATGAAAGAGAAGCTCTTGGAGATAATTTCGATGAAGGGGAGGCCCACTGGAATATAAAAGCCGGCCACTACGATGAGAGGCCCAACCTTGTTAAAATCATTACCCTTATGGAGGATTTTTTAAAAAGAAAGTGCAGGCTGCTTAAAGAAGGGAAAAAGGGAAACAAGGAAGAAATGGCTCTTTATACTGACATGGTTCTCTTTCTCCTCTATCACCGTTATCATGAACAGTTGCAGGCCATTATCGATGAAGCGGAGAAGCAAGGGAAATGTGCAGGGAAAATATCTTTTTTTATTAATTTCAGGAAAGACGCTTCCTCCTTTCTTGACCTTCCCAACTTTAAAGATGCCATTGATAGTCCTCATATTTTCGCATGCTTCTTCCAGCTAAGACGTGCCTTTCACCATATCTTCAGCCACATTATCGGAACTTCCCATGCTGCCACAAAACTGAGAGCCTCTGTCTGGCAATCCATATTTACTCACGACCTTAGACGTTACCAAAAAACGCTTTATTCCATTATGGGTGATATGACGACACTCATTACAGGTCCTTCGGGAACGGGGAAAGAGCTGGTAGCAAGGGCCATCGGTATGTCGAGATATATCCCCTTTGATGAGCAAACAGGAAGATTTGAAGCCGACTTTACAGGGCTCTTCCTGCCGCTCAATATTTCTGCCCTTACGCCGACACTTGTCGAGTCGGAACTTTTCGGACATAAAAAGGGGGCATTTACAGGAGCACTTCAAGACAGGGCCGGATGGCTTGAAAGCTGCTCTCCAAGGGGAACGGTCTTTCTCGACGAGGTAGGAGAAATAGACGCCGCCATACAGGTGAAACTCCTGCGCGTATTACAGGAAAGAACTTTTCAGCGTCTTGGCGATACAAAGAATTATACTTTCAAGGGAAAGATCATTGCCGCCACCAACCGCAATCTCTCCAAAGAAATGGAAGAGGAAAATTTCAGGAGCGATTTTTATTACCGCCTCTGTTCTGACATTGTTAAAACGCCCTCTCTCTATGATCAGCTAAGGGAATCGAAGGATGAACTGAAAACACTGGTTCTCTTTATCGCTAAACGACAGGTGGGTGAAGAGGCCGAGCCCCTGGCACGTGAAGTGGTCGGCTGGATCGATAGCAACCTGGGTCGCTATTACCGATGGCCCGGCAATATTCGGGAGCTGGAGCAGTGTATCAGAAATATTATGATAAGAAATGAATATACCCCTCAGTCGGTATCCAATACGGATAAGGACAAGCAGTTCCTGGCAGAAATCCAGTCAGCTGCATTAACGGCGGAAGAACTACTGAACAGGTACTGTTCAATTGTCTATTCACAAACGGGAAGTTACCAGGAGACGGGGCGCAGGTTGGGCCTTGATCGGCGGACGGTGAAGGCAAGGGTTGATGCGGGGGAGGACAATTAATTCCATTTCAAAATCCCTCTCAATACCCTTAAGGGGCATACCCCCCCCTTTTCTAAAGGGGGAAGCTAGAATCCCTCCCTTTTGTAAAGGGAGGTTGGAGGGATTTAAATCTCTTTCTTAAAATTCTGAGACTATATTTATTCTGTAAAAAGCTTAAATTTGCCTGTTTATTCGATCACATGTTTGATATTTGTGGAATCTCTGGTATAAGTTAACGCACGGATAGAAGGTATATAAAATAAATGTTAGAGCGTATGAAATACACTTTAGATACAAACTGCATAATTGATCTTGAAGAAGGTAGAGCAGATGCAATTCATTTGAAAAAACTTATTTCAATGCACCGAAATAACGATATCGAGTTATTTGTCGTTGCTATAAGCGCGTCTGAGAATCAGAAGGGAGGCAAAACCAGTAAAACATTTGATGATTTTTTATTAAAGCTGTCTGCAGCAGATCTTGAAGATACAAAAATGTTACTACCAATGCTATATGGGGGAGTTTCTTTTTGGGGTCATACAATATGGGGTGCGGCTCCAGGTGCGAAGGAATTAGAAGAAAAAGTACATAACATCCTTTTCCCAGGCACACCAATTCAGAACCCTCAACAAGTACAATATTCCGAGAGAAAATGGAGAAACAAAAAGTGCGATGTGCAAATTGCCTGGGCGCACATTTATCATGGCAACGATATACTAGTAACCGGAGATGATAACTTCCATAAAAATGCTGAAGCGTTACGAAATATTGGGCTTAATCAAGTTATCAGACCCTCTGAAATTTAGCCTTGTAGGGCGAGTAAGCCTGCGCCACCCGCCACAGAATTGATTACTGCAGGTAATATGTGAAAGGGAAAAACATTATTGTGAAACAGTATAAATATACATTGCTATTCATGGGATTATTTATTTGTTTTCAATGTTTATCGGGAGATACATTTGCTCAAACAACAAGTTCACCCCAGAAAGTATCCATTAAAGAAACAAATGATAAGGCAAAAAAGCTGCTATGGAAAGGTGATATCCAGAAAGCAATTGAATTATGGCTTAGTGCTATTGATTTGAACCAAACGATAGAAGCGTCAATGAAGGCCGAAATTTTGAACAACCTTGGCTTTGCCTATTATCAATATGATTGGTACGAAAGTGCAGAATATTATTTGCAGTCAGCTAAACAGATAGCTCCTGACAGGTGGTCTATTTATCTAAATCTTGCCGACTTGTATTATGATAGCGATTTTTTTCAGCAGGCTATTAAAAACTATGAAATTCTTTTAGATTTAAATCCTAATTACAAATACAGAGATAATATTATAAAAAAGATTAATCAAATAAAAAACGATCACCTTGACTTTAATTTATATTCATTAGATGAAATAAAAAATGACTTAAAGATGAACAATGAAAAACTCATGTTCCAAAAAGAAGTTATTTTAGATGATACTGAAAGACCTGATTATTTAATAACATTTCATAATATTAAAATTGATTCTATAGGGATAGTAGTTATTGTTTGGGCTCAGGTTGAAAAAAAGTTTAAGAAAGTATTAGAGTTGCTTGGCAGTCATTATGACGAATTTCAAATATTTAAATATGGTGACAATCATTTTGTTAAACTTTTAGAAGAATTACCTGGTAGCGGCCTTTATACCGAAGAAACTGTTTTCTGTGTTTTACCTGACAATACTTGGCAGAAAATTCCTTTTGACAGAGCAGATAATGGATACATAAAAGGACTGAAGAAAAATCAATATGTAAGGAAAGCCTATAGTAATTTTACTGACAATGAGATGAATTATACTGTAACTATTGCAAATGAAAACGATCCAAATTGTTGCCCTTCCGGTGGTAGCATATATGGCACCTACAATCTAACTGGGAAAATGACTTTAAATAAGAATAAAAACATTTATGATACAAGTTTCATTATAACAGGCCGTTAGGATCGTAGAGTACGTAAGCTTACGCCAGCCGCCGTATGAGCTATCCAACCAAAACAAAAATCTGCATCCTATCTTGCACCAGGCTCCTGCACCGGTTTATCCCGAAAATATTTAAAGGAAAAGACAGCCATGAAGATTGTTTCAACAACTGATTTAGATAAAATTCCAAGTATTCACAACCCGCAAGTCAATAAACTTGAAATACTCCATGCCGGCGATGTTCCGCATATTGATAAGGTAGGACAGGTTATTTTTGCTCCCGGGCAAATCATTCCAATTCATACGCATGCGGATATTCATGAGATTTTCTTTATTAGATCCGGGAATGGTGTTATTCGTTGTAACGGGGAGGAACGCCATGTAAGAGAAGGTACATGTATTGTCGTTGAGCCAAATGAAGCCCATGAAGTAGAGAATACCGGTTCAGATACCATGTTACTCATCTATATAAAGATGGATTCCGTCAGTTCCGGAAGTAAATTAAAAGCAGCGTAAAAGAGAGGCCCGTAAGGCGGGTAAGCCTGTGCCACCCGCCGTTTGCCCTATTCAAATCCCCCTCAATCCCCCTTTCTTAAAGGGGGAAGCATGAATTCACCACCACCTTTATTTATTTCCAAAAAAACGTTATCATAACTCCAAATTCACACAGGAAATAAACTGATGAAAGACAACATTTTCGACTCTTCTGAAATACAGGGAGAGTTTAAGTTTGACGAAAAAGTAGCACAAGTCTTCGATGATATGCTATCTCGCTCCGTTCCCTTTTACGGCGAAGTGCAACGCATTATTGCCGAACTGTCACTTAAATATTGGCAGGAGGGGACTAGAATATACGACCTCGGCTGCTCTACGGCAACGACGATCATCAATATCTGTAGCATGGCCGGTGATAGAAAGCTACTTATTACCGGTATCGATTCATCGGAACCGGTAATAGCAAAGGCGAGAGAGAAAGTGGAAAAGGCTGGTCTCAAGGATCAAGTTGAGCTACTTTGCAGTGATATTAATGATGTAGAATTTAACAATGCAAGTGTTGTAATCATGAACTACACACTCCAGTTCATTACCCCCGAAAACAGGCCCACACTTATTAAAAAAATATATGACGGACTTGTCGATGGCGGAATTCTTCTCCTTTCGGAAAAGGTTCTGGAAGAGGATGAAGAGATGAGCAACCTTTTTATCGATAAATATTATGAATTCAAAAAGAAAATGGGTTACAGCGACCTGGAAATCGCTAAAAAAAGAGAGGCCCTCGACAAGGTGCTCATTCCTTTTACTGTAGACAGTGAACTGGATCTTCTGAGGCAGGGCGGCTTTAAAAACCCGTCCCTTTTCTTCAAATGGTTTAACTTCGCTTCATTTATCGCTGTTAAGGGCAGAAGCAATGGATAACTACCTGGAACCTTTTGCCGACCGGATCGAGATCGAGGAAATCAACGGGCTTCGTGCAGAGAGGGACACATGGATGCTAAAAAAAGGCGCCCTCCCTTTCAAGGCTGCAGTCGAGACTCTGCCGGCGTTCAGCAGCAAATATATAGACCTCTCAGGCGATACCATAACCATAGGAAAACGGGAAGAGCTGACGGAAGAACAGTTTGAAGCGCTTTTAAAAGCAGCTAAGACCCTCCTTCCCTGGCGCAAAGGACCCTTCAAGCTCTTTGATCACTTCATTGATTCGGAATGGAAAAGCAACTTTAAGTGGGACCGCATCTATCCACACCTGTCCCCACTAAAGGGAAAGGTCATTGCTGATATAGGATGTAACAACGGTTACTACATGTTCCGCATGGCCCATTACGATCCCAAGCTTGTTATAGGCTTCGATCCTATGCCGAGATTCAGGTATATTTTCAACATGGTCAATCGTTTCGCTTCTCTTCCCAACCTTAAGTTCGAGCTGTTGGGAGCCGAACATGTGCATCATTTTAAAAACATGTTTGATACCGTTTTCTGCATGGGAGTCCTCTACCACAGCCGAAACCCTATCCAGATTTTGACCGGGATCTGGGAGGCCATGAAGCCGGAAGGCGAGCTTATTGTGGAAGGAATAGGAATCCCCGGTGAAGGCTCTTTTGCAATTTTTCCTGAAGACCGCTATGGAAAAGCAAGAAATGTCTGGTTCATTCCCACGGCAGACTGTCTGGCAAACTGGGTCAAAAGGGCAGGCTTTAAAGATGTGGAATGTTTTTCTATCGATAAAACAAATTCGGAAGAACAAAGAGCAACGGAGTATGCGCCATGGGAAAGCCTCGATGATTTCCTCGACCCAAAGGACCCTTCGAAAACGGTAGAAGGCTATCCGGCGCCGGTAAGGATCTGCATAAAGGCCAGGAAAAAAACAAACTGAAAAACCTCTTGATAACAAATCAATATTAAGCTAGCCTTGCTTATGGAGGGAGATGAATAATGAAGAAAATCTGCTTGCTGATCACATTAATGCTTTTTCTTTATCCCGGCTATTCCAGAGCAATGGAAGTCAATTTCCTGAAATTCTGCGAATTTCTTGAAGTGGATTCAGAAGAACTTTCCAAAGATGCCAAGGCAGTTACTATCTCCTGTGTCGCCTTTATAAAAGGCGTTGTTGAAGCGCATAAAGCTTTGGTTATGGAAAATAAAATTAAACCGCAGTTCTGTAAGCCGTCGAGGGTAACTTACGGTAAAATCGGATTAATGTATCTGGAATACGAAAGAAAGCATTCCCCCAAGCCTCACCAGAATGAAGCGGAATTCTTATTGCAGGCCCTTAAAGACGCATACCCCTGCAAATGAAGTCCGCCACTTTACTTCTTCCCGTTATTTCTGAATAAGCTCTATTTTGTAACCATCGGGATCTTCAGCAAAGGCAATGACTGTCGTCCCATGCTTCATGGGGCCCGGCTCTCTCACTATTTTACCGCCCAGCGCTTTTATATGGTCGGCCATTTTATAAATATCGTCAGTTTTTACGGCAATATGCCCGAAAGCATCACCCATAGTATAAGTTGACCGGTCCCAGTTGTATGTTAGTTCTATTTCATGGCCACCGCTGTCGCCATAGGCGACGAAAGCAAGGGTGAACTTCCCGCCGGGGTAGTCCTTTTTCCGCCTCAGTTTCATTCCCATTGCTTCAGTATAAAACCTTATTGATTTGTCAAGGTTTCCCACCCTGACCATGGTATGTAAAATTTCCATATAAACCGTCCTCCGCACATAATTTATAATCTTGATTCAACTATACGGACATCCTGCTGTCAAGGCCGGAAACAGTTTTTATATTGCAGATGAAAATCCTTGATTTATTAGGTAAATCTGTTAGTATTTACCATGATATATTAGTGACTTATTTTGAAATTCCCCCGAGAAGGTTCGATATGATTATTCAGTGCGATCAGTGCCAATCCAAATTCAAACTTGATGATTCCAAAATCACGGAAAAAGGCGCCAAAGTAAGGTGCAGTAAATGCAAACATATTTTTACGGTAAAAAAGGAAGCGCCGCCTGTCGAAGAAAAGCAGGCGCCGTCAGCAACCCCTCCCGTGGAGAAGGAAGCGTTTAAAGAATCGATGCCTGAAAAAGAAGAAGAAAGTCAAGATTTTGGCTTTGAGGAAGAGGAAGAAACTGAAAGCAAACTTCCCGGCGAAGAAGATATTTTCGGAGAAGAGGAAGAGGAAGATCTGTCAGGCTTTGGGGGGGGGCTGGAAGAAGAAGAAGAGGACCTTACCTGGGGTGATCTGGGAGGTGAAGGGGAAGGGGGGGAAGAAGGAGAAGGAGAAGAAGATCTTGAAGATGATTTTGAGATAAATGAAGAAGACTTCGGCCTTGGAGTGAGCAGAGAGGCCACTCCAGGGGAGCCTGAGAGTGAAGTGCCGGGTCCAGAGGCCGGACCCGAAGGCGAAGGCGAGGCCGGTGGCTTCGGGCTCGAAGGCGAAGGCGAGGCCGGTGGCTTCGGGCTCGAAGGCGAAGGCGAGGCCGGTGGCTTCGGACTCGAAGGCGAAGGCGAGGCCGGTGGCTTCGGACTCGAAGGTGAAGGCGAGGCCGGTGGCTTCGGGCTCGAAGGTGAAGGCGAGGCCGGTGGCTTCGGACTCGAAGGTGAAGGCGAGGCCGGTGGCTTCGGACTCGAAGGTGAAGGCGCCGGTGAAGCTGAGGCGCCCGGTTTTGGAGATCTCGACCTGGATGCGAGTGGCGAGTTGGAAACGGAGACAGCCGCACCCGAGCCACAAGCTATGGAAGAAGAAGTCCCGCAACCACCGCCGCCACGACCGGAATGGGAAGAAGAAAAAGAATGGACAGAAGAAGAGACACCTGTAGCCAGGAAAAAGAAAGGTACTTCCCCGATGGCTTTGGTTCTTTTGCTGATCATCGCCCTGGGAGGGGGCGGTTATTATTTGGCAACCAGTGGAAGGGACATGAACATTGGCGGCTATAATGTCGGAGAAGTCATTGATAACTTGCTTGCAAAGGCGGGCCTTTCAGAATTAGGGCCACAGGGGCAGATAGAAATTACTAATCTTAATGGCTATTATCTTCAGACAGATAAAAATGACCTGGCATTTGTTATTGAAGGAAAGGCGGTAAATAAATTTAACGGGCCGAGAAATTTCATAAAAATAAGAGCCGGTCTTTACGATGGAGCCGGTAAAGTTCTTATGCAGCAAGATGCGTACTGCGGAAATATCTTTAGTAAGGACGATATTGCATCTTTTACCAGGGCTAAAGTCCGGTCGCAAATGAAATCCAGGCTGGGCAAAGGTCTCATCAACAGCAATATTGCACCGGGAAGTGACGTTCCCTTTATGGTAATACTCTATGATATACCTGATGCTCTGGCAGAGTTTGATGTACAGGTTTTAGGCTCGGAAGATGCCATGCAAAAAATCCGGTAGGGCATGGCTGCAATAAGCAAAATGTTCTTGATAAAACAGCTTGTTATAAGATAATCTATGTTTTTTTGTTTATATTTATTTTAATTTTTTCAATCTTATTGGAGGTATTATGGCTGCCAGGGTTCAAATTAACGTACAGGATCACTTTCTTAATCAGGCAAGGAGAGAAAAAGTAAAAGTCAGGCTTTCTCTAATAAGCGGAAAAGATGTTGAAGGCTATATTAGAAGCTTCGATAATTACAGTTGTGTTGTTGAGGAAAACGGAGATGCCCATCTCATTTATAAACATGCGATAGCAACCGTTTCCCCTTTAATTCCGGAAAAAATGAAAACTTTAATTTCATTCCATGAAAAATAACAAAAATCTGGTTTTTTCATAAGGATAATATCTCTATGGTTTATTATTTTATTTCATCGCTAAAGCAGGTTCCACCGGCTCTAATTCTTACGGCCACTTTCTTGTTACCCCTGTCATATGCAGCTAAAGCCAATGCATCCGGCGCTGAAGATCATTTTATTCAGGAAACAGAAAGGGGCCAAATTGACTGGGTAAAAGGTGTTGTCAGATCAAAAGGCGCAACCTATGAATCGGCAACTGACAACTCGGCAAATGTTGCCGTGAAAAAAATGAAGACACTTCGTCTGGCAAAAATAGAGGCCATGAGAAACATCATCGAAACGATGAAATCCATTCGGGTAGATTCAAGTTCCACTATTGGGAATTACATGGAAGGTTCCAGCTATATTCGGAAGAAAATGCATGAAATAGTAAGGGCAGCAAAGGTTATTGAAAAGAACCCGCTTGATGATGGGGGAATGGAGATAACCATTGAGTTGCCCTTGAAGGGCCTGCTCATGGAGACAATGATCCAGGGCGGCAGTGATGTAAAGTTACCGGCAAGAGGGGAAGAGCTGTATACAGGCCTTATTATAGATGCAAGGGGACTGGAACTTAAGCCTGCCTTATCTCCTAAAGTGCTTAATGAATATGGAAGAGCGGTTTTCAGTACCTCTGTTGTTAAGCGGGGAGCGCTTCTCTCCCGGGGATTGGTTGCTTACAGCAGCAAGGTAGAGTATGCTGAAAGGAGCAGCAGGGTTGCAGACAGGCCACTCCTTATTCGGGCCTTAAGAAAGTCCGGTTTAAATGGCGTCAATCTTGTTATTTCCCGGGAAGATGAAGCAAAAATTAAAGATCCCTCAAGCAATATGAGCTGGCTTGCGGAGTGTAGAGTTATCCTCCTGATCGATTGATGGCCCTGATTTTTAGGGCATACAAATTCTCAATTCATTAGTATGAATTCTTCTTACATCATCATCGCCGCTTTTTTCTTTTTTTATTTCTTCGGTTACCGGTATTACGCCAGGAGGATTGAAAGGGAACTCGTCAATCCGGGAGATAATGAAACTCCGGCTTTTTCAAAAAGAGATGGTGTAGATTATGTCCCCGCAAAAAAATCAATTCTTTTTGGCCATCACTTCGCCTCCATTGCAGGAGCAGGGCCAATCATCGGACCTATCGTTGCACTTGTTAATTTTGGATGGCTTGCAGCGTTGGCCTGGATAGCTGTCGGTAATGTTTTCATTGGCGCTGTCCACGACTATCTCACGCTTATGCTTTCTGTCAGGAACAAGGGCGTATCCGTTGCGGATATTGCTGACCGGGCTATGGGCAGAAGGGCGAAAAATATCTTTTCCATTTTTCTCTACCTCGCCCTTGTTCTGGTCGTGACCGTCTTTGGCATGGTAGGCGCCAATACGCTGGTAGCTCAGCCGGGCATGGTTATTCCAACCTTTGCCCTTGTTCCTGTCGCCATCATATTCGGCTGGGCAGTTTATGTGAGAAATGTTCCCCTGCTGCCTGCAACCATAGTCGTAGTGGCCATCAACGCAATGGCTATTTATATTGGATACCATAATCCCGTAGCTTTTCCCAAAGAGGGCATTGGGGGAATTTCACCTATCAATATCTGGTTTGCCATCCTGATGATTTACGCGGCCCTTGCTTCTGTCTTACCTGTTAATATTCTTTTGCAACCCAGGGATTATATAGCCACATTCAACCTCTATCTTGCTATGCTTATCGGCTTTGCCGCTATTCTCTTCGTACGCCCTGAAATGAACGCTCCACCGGTAGTAACGGTTTTCTCGGAATCAAAGGGGCCTATCTGGCCCATGCTCTTCGTTCTTGTCGCCTGTGGCGCTGTATCGGGTTTCCATTGTCTCGTCTCCAGCGGAACAACATCAAAGCAGCTTTCCTGCGAAAAGGATGGCAAAGCTATCGCCTTTGGCGGTATGCTTTTTGAGGGTTTCCTGGCGGTCATGACTTTGGTGCTTGTCGGCGCCGGTCTTTACTGGACACCGCCCCTTGATGGAAACACAGACATGGTCAGGTATGGTATCAGGGAAGTGATGACTTCAGGAGGGTGGGTCGTGGCATTCGGCAATGGTTTCGGCAGTATCGTTAGTCAAATGCTCCCTTTTCTCGGTTTTTCTATCGCTTCAATGATTGCAATGACAGCGCTCAAAACCTTTATTCTTACTACACTTGATTCATCGACAAGAATTGCCAGGTTTATCATCGAGGAATCCGTTGGCCGCAAGGTTCCGGTTTTTTCAAATAAATACATCGCTCTTTTATTAGTCATTGTTCCCTCATACGTGCTGGGAATTTCAAGTGGATATACCAAAATATGGCCCATTTTTGGCGCAACCAACCAGCTCATTGCCGCACTGGCTCTTATGGTTGTTTCTTCTTATCTGGTAGGAGTAAAAAAACCGCTCAAATATACCCTCATTCCGGCCTTATTTATGATTATCACGACAATAGCCGCTCTGCTATGGCAGGCATTCAACTTCTATTCGGGAGATAGCCCGGACTATTTTCTTGGCAACCTGTCACTCATTCTTGTGGCGCTGGCCCTTTTTGTCGGTTATGAAGGTTTGTCTGTTTTTCTAAATCTTGAAAAAAATGAAGAAGCCATTGCCGAGGCATAAAGAACGTTCATCATTTGGATCAAAAAGGCGGGAAAAAACTTGAATGCCAGTCATCCTCTTTACGTAATATGACGGCCTGACTCTTCATAAGGCTTAACGCAGCCACGGGGGACAGCATAGAATCAATCAATAAAAAGGATTAAAAGCAAAATTACTTTATTTCTATTTTCTTTTGTGTCATTTTTTAAAGGGAAACTGCTTTTTTCTAATTCTTATCGCTTTCAGCGATAAGAAAAAGGGGTATTTCCCGGCATATTACTTGCTTCTGTATTATTAGCTTCTATTGAAAGGCTTATGGAGGACTTATGCCAAAAGTGTTGATTATTGGTGGAGGGGAAGGCGGAGCGCTGCTGCTTCCCATCCTGAATGAAGACAAGAATATAGAAATCCTCGGTGTCGCCGACATCAAAACGGATGCACCGGCTATTTTTAAAGCGAGAGAGCTTGGAATTCCTACCTCTGACAGTTACAAAGAATTACTTAAAACCTGTTCACCCGAGGTTATTATTAATGTAACAGGGAGCCGGGAAATATCGGATGATCTCTACCAGAGAAAAGAAGCGCATACGGAAATACTGGGAGGCCTCAGCGCTAACCTTCTTTTTAAACTGGTCGACGAAAGAAGAAAGAGTGAGGAGCAGATATCAAGAAGTCTGCAGGAGCAGCATATGCTCTATGATATCGGGATCATGCTTTCTTCCTCAGATAAGCAGGAAGACATGCTGCTCACCATTATACAGTATGCCATGAGACTAACCGACATGCCTGCAGGCAGTATTACTTTATATAATGAAACGACAGGTAAAATGGAACTGATGGCCAGCGTCGGTTTTAGTGATTCATTTACAACCAAAACCTCATGGGATATAGAGAAGGGGGGCTTATCAGATCATATTTTGAATGAGGGGAAAACAGTTGCCATAAAAAATATAAAGGAACTCATAAAGGTTGACAGACCGGCCCTGGAAGCGGAAAATATCAAATCTCTTCTTGCAACACCGCTTATCGCAGAAAGAAAGACAATCGGTATTCTTTATGTCGATGATTTTGAAGAGAGGGAATTTACCCCGAAAGATGAATCTATTATCGCCCTGCTGGCAACGCAGGCGGCAGCAGCTATCGAAAAACTGCAACTTCTCGAAAAAACGAGAAAACTGGCCATAACCGATGAATTAACGACACTGCATAATCACAGGCACTTTGTCCACCTTCTCACTGAAGAGTTGAAAAGGGCCAAGCGCTATTCACGGCCCCTTTCAGTTATGCTTATCGATATCGATCATTTCAAACATTATAATGACACCAACGGTCATATTGAGGGTAACGATGTTCTTAAAGATGTTGCCGCCGCAATGCTTCAAAGCATCAGGGATATCGATATTCTGGCAAGATATGGGGGCGAAGAATTTGCCGTTATTCTTCCTGAAGCCGACAAGGCTGAAACGGGCAAATGCGCTGAAAGGGTAAGGAAGGCTATTGAAGGCAAAAAATTTGCCAACCAGGAAAAACAGCCTCTCGGTAACCTGACGGTAAGTATCGGTTATTCTACCTATCCCGAGGACGCAAAGATGCAGAGATCACTGCTAAACAGGGCTGATATCGCACTTTACAAGGCAAAAGAAGAAGGAAGAAACAAGGCTATCGCTTTTAGACAGTAAATTTCTTCAACGGCTTTTACCCCTCATAAATTCAATTGCAGATTTGATCTCCCTTTTCCTTCCCTTTATGCAGGTTCCTTTCCATGGCATACCATGAAATCCTTCCATAGCAGCCTGTTCACCCTTTAAGAATCATCCTGTTTGTTTTGGACCGGCTTTCACCAACGGATGTGACACGGATAGCCGGCTTATCGATAACAGGGCATTTATTTTCACAAATACCGCAGCCTATACATTTATCAGGGTCGAGATAGGGCCGTTTGAGGGTTTTTTTTGATCCGTCACGGGCCCTGATCTCTTCTGTACGATACCAAATAGCTTTCGGTGAAGTAGGGCAGACTTCTTCACAAACAATGCATTCCCTGTCCATAGCCCATGGTAAACATCGTCCACGGTCATAAAATGCCGTACCCAGCTTGACAGGTTTTTCATAGGGTTTTTTCCCCAGTTTTTCTTCAAGCGATATCTTTCTTATGGCGCCCGTAGGGCAGACCTGGCCGCAAAGGGTGCAATTATGCTCACAATAGCCGATCTTGTTAATAAGAATGGGTGTCCAGAGTCCCTCAAGGCCGCTTTCAAATAACGCCGGCTGCAAAACATTGGTGGGGCAGACCCGCATGCATTCGGAACATTTGATACAGCGCTTGAGAAAGTCCTTCTCTTCCAGAGAACCCGGGGGTCTGATCAGGCCCGGGGCCGACTCTCTCTCTCCTGTAAGGGATGACTTCATCATGGGGAAGAAAATAAAGGAGGCTACCCCTGTTTCAATAAGCCGCCTGCGGCTTATATCGAAGGGTTGATGAATGGAAGTCGAGGGCTCAGGAAGACCGTATCGCAAAGCGCCCTCAGGGCAAGCAGAAATGCAGTTCATGCAAACATGGCATTCACTGGCTCTAAGTTGGGAGTGCGGATCGCAGCCTCCCTGACAATGATGGACACACTTTCGGCAATCGGTGCACTTTTCCACATCCCTTCGGATTCTAAAAAGTGATAATAGCGATATGAACCCCAGAAAGGCCCCCAGGGGACAGATGGTTCGGCACCAGAACCGGGTCATAAAACGGTTGGCAAAAAGGATGGCTACAAATATTATGGCAATGGCAACGCCGCCATAGAATAAAGGCTGCTTCAGATAAATCAGTCCTCCCGCACGATTGAAGGCCGGAAAGGCGGCTGTTACAAAAGAACGCACCGTAAGCGCAATTGGATCGAAGAGGCCTGTTTGCAGGCTGCCCAGCATGGCCAGTATAAACAAAAAAATCAGAAGGTAATATTTAAAGCGGAAGCTCTCGCCATAGGTATTTCCCTCAAGATAGTGGACTACCTTTTTTTTATTAAATATATAGCTTGTCCATTGATTGAGAATACCGAGAGGACAAATCCAGGAACAAAAAAAGCGTCCCAAAAGAAGCGTGCCTGTGATAATGATTAGAGACCAGGCCAGACCTTTATAGATCGTTCCACTGGTAAGAAAGGAAAGGACAGAAGTGAGAGGATCGATCTGAAGAAAGAGGGAGACTTCATAGCCCTTCATGCTTTTGTAGTCTGTTATAAGCAAGAGGATGAGAAAAAGGAGAAAGAAAAAGAGTGAATAAATTCGCCTTAAATTTTGAAGACTCAGGATTTTTCTCATTACCATCTCCCGGAGACTTCCTCTCAGGAAGTCTTCATTAAAGACAAAGGACATGAAAAAGTATAGATTAAAGGAAAAGGCTTTTCAATAACCTTAATGGACTTGATTTTTGGTCTGCCTGTCGATATCCTTATGGCACTGAATATCAAAGGAGGAAGGGAAAAGCATCCGGTGGTGCTGCCGGTCTTCAAAACCGGAGGTCCTGGTGAAAAGCCGGGATGGTGGGTTCGACTCCCGCTCCCTTCCGCCAAGTTCTCCTAAATTTTAATCCCTTAAGCTTTCTCCCGGTGCTGAAAAGTACTGCTGCCGGAGTAGGTGAGATTAATGAAGAGACTGTCAAAACTTTCGATTCTACTTGAAGGGAACGTAAGGCTTTTCCCCTCTTATTTCTCTGCCGCCTTTTTAACAGGTTGTGTTTCATATTGGATTTTTTCAATAACAGCTTGGGGCTCTTCAGCGCCAAGGGCCACTGAAACTTCAAGCTCGCCCAAGAGGGCAATGCCGGCAGTAACACGGTAAAAGTGGGTGCTGCCTGCTTTATGGCTGCTTCTTTCAATCAGGTCCGGAAGGGCGGCCGGTTTTAAAAGACGCATATTGACACCACTCTCATCTTCCGGTGAATAGAGAGTGTCCATGTTCACAAAGGCCGCCAAAAGCGCATTAAGGGACCGGGTAAACAAGGCGTCGGCATCGTTAATTTTCCCGGCCCGGACGGTCAGGTTGACTGCAATACGGCAGGGGCGGGTTTCGCGGTACCCTTTGGCCGGATTCCCTTGCAGAACGGCTTTAACACCCGGCTTGCCCTTTGCCGGAGGATGGTAAAAGCATAAGGTCCGGTTTTCGACAAAGCAGTCGTCACCCAGGGTAACTGAATGACCCGGTGGGGCTTCAACCTCGACCACCTCTCCCGGTATATTTTCAGGCAGCGTAAAATTACTTTTTTTGCCGTTTGCATCCCAGACATGACGATGAGAAGTCCGCGCGCGTCCACGGGCGGTCAGGATCTCTTCATTAGTGGGTGGGATGGCCGCTTTAAATTCACATACCGACACTTGCACCACCTCTTTGACGTTTGTCGCAGGTTCTGCGGCGGGACCCGGAACCACCGGGACGGCGTCATCAATGACGTCCCTTACGGCAGCATGCAGTTTTTTTTCAAGTAAGGCGAGCAATACTTTCCCTCCACAGCTTATCCGGCTTTTGCCACTTTGTTATCTGATTCCTTAGAACGGGTTTCGTCAATACTTTTTATATCTGCAATTTCCGCCCTTGATTTATCATCATCGCATTTTACCAGTTCTTCTTCCAGAACTTGTATTGCACCACTGATACGGAGCAAAGTATTCTGAAGCTCTTCCTGTCGTTTTTCCAGGTCCGCAAGCATATTCCGTCCGGATTCAAATTCAGATTTGAGGTTATTAAGACGTTTCTTTAGATTCTCTTTCAAAAATATCCTCCTTTTGCCTTTTGGTGAAGGATTTCTACTTTCATCCTATTTCGCCACATGAGGCGTATTATGATAATTATGAATAACTCGTATCTTTCCGTCACAATCGACCCATCCCTGCCAATAGTGTCCCCGCCATTTTTTGTGATCCTGTATTGCCCGTACCATTGTACCAACGGGCCTGCCGGACAATTTATTTTTAAAAAATTTCATTATGGGGTGATTTGAATGTGCCCACTTATCATTATTACCGGTTTTGATTACTTCCAATTTCTCAAAGATATAGCCATTTACATCGAGTTTAGCTTTTGGATCAGTTGTTCCGATACCCACGTTGCCTTTACTTTTTACAACAAGCAGGTTGTGTTGAAGGTTAACACCATCTTTACCCCCTACTACGCCCTGGCCTATTTGAGCATAAATACCATACATTCCCCAAGCGGCACCAACCCGCAAACCTCCACCGTCATTCTTCTCTGCATCCTTAAAATAATTTCTCCCGGTGCTCCCCTGGATTGTATTTCCATTAACCGTTAACTTTCCTGCAATTTCAGTATTACCATCAACGAGCAAATTCTTATTACCCGGATCAGAATCTCCACCCACATGCAATCCACCCATAATGGCGAGTTTAGCTTTTGGATTAGATGTTCCGATACCGACATTTGCATTTACAGACAGTTTGCCCTTTATTTCAGCATTACCATCAACAAGTAAATTCTTATCACCCGGATCGGCAGCACCACCTACATGCAAACCGCCGTTTACAGCCAGCATTGCCTTTGGCGGCGCCTCAAAACCGATTCCCGTATTGCAGTTTATGGAAAGCGCTTTTCCTTTGGCCGATAAGATATGGGCAACGGCCAGACTTTTTACAGAAAGGTCCGTCGTTTCTGTAACAGCAGCGCCATCCAGTTTGCCTCCCTGATCATCATCACCGTTATGGGAATGCTTGTTCAGAAAGTCACGGATTTTTATTTGTATCTCATTCCAGTCCTGGGCAGTAATGAAATCACCTGCTTTTCGTTCAATAAAGGGCTTACTCATTTTCTCTCTCCTTATTGGGGGATTTATCTTCCATTTCGTCTACAGCTTCAAATGCCGTATAATCAAGGCGGGCATTATTAAATATGCCCGATGTTGCCATTCGTTCCGCCGGCAGCAGTTGATCATTAAAATCCAGTGACAGGGCGGGCGGCTTCATCATTTCATCGAGATTTATGTTGTCTGGTTCGCCTGAAATTGAGAGATCAGTTTCTGTCATTCCTGGCCGGTCTTCCATATGCAACCTGTCCCGAAACCACAATACCGGCTCCAGCCGGGCCTGCACGCCGGCTGCCCGGCCATATAGCAACATGCCGTTGAGCGCCGCCTGTAATTGTTTGAAATTTTCCATAAAGGGAGGGACATAATCTCCGGGAATTCTAAGCGAAAAACAGGCCGGTCTTCGTCCCTGCCAGGAGAGTGTCAGATCGATGGGTGGTCCATCGTCACTGGATGCATTTTTCAACAGTTCTTCCCTGTCGGAGCGGCCCGTCAGGTATGATTGGAGTTCCTCTTTTTTAACGGTGCGATAGATCCAGTTATTTTTTCCCGGTTGCAGACATGGAAAGTTCAATTGATCGCTAAAAGCGGCAAACCTGGCGCTGCCGAAGGTAGTTTCGGTCTCGTTGAACCTCGATCCCTGCCCCGTCATGAGTACTCTTGGTCCGCCAAAACGAACGCCGTATTTACCCTCAGGTGTATCAAAAACCGAATTATCACCGTCAAAGCAGCGCCCCCCTGTTTGAAGGGCGTCGTTTCGAAGAAGCAGAGGCGGCCCATCACTTTGCAAGTGCAATTCGGCTCCCGATGAAATTTTGCCCACATATAAAATCCGGATACCGCTTTCTTTATGAATCAGCATGGGGACAGAGATGATCCTGTCCAGGGATTGATCCGTTGTTAAAATCAGCCCCGGTGCAGCCGCGTCAAGTGTATGGTTAGTCATACTATAAGATTTACCGGGAATCATCTTTTCAAAGGTAATGCAACTCGGCTCAATGGGATTTTCTTCCAGTTCGAGGCGCAGGGTCCGTTTGCCGTCACCGTCGGCAACGGTAAACCTGGCAACAGCAATATTACCTTCCCACTCTATTTGGGGATCACTCTTTGCCCGGTAGGTGAGCGCTGCAAGTCTCAGGATTGACCGGGCGCTGCCCAATCCTTCCCTGTGAATGTGGACATATTTGCCCAGCCGTTGCCGAAAGTGGGGAGCCGATTCATCTCGCCCCGGAAAAAGCCCGAAAAGGCCGGCAATGCGGCCCAGTTCGGTTGTCCCTTTGGCAGCCAGGTTGTCACCGGGATCATGCCAGCCACGGGCATGGTGATACCATCTGGAACGCATGAGTCGTTTTGAGCCTTCTCCCATACGCACCATCTCCCCGGCCAATGCGGAAAAGACGGCTGAAATTTTAGCCCCCTCTTGCATCGCCTTTGGCAGATAGCCCCTCATTTTGCCGGCATAGGGATTTTTATTCATTATCAAAAAATATTGTCCTCAAATTAAAGTGTTATAAAAAATTACTTAATCGTTACATCAATTCGGTCGACAATCAATTTCTCACCGTTTTCAAGTGAAACCGCATGTTCTTCATTTAACTCCTCAACTGAACCGTCGCATTGGTGGATAATCCAGGTCGGCTCCAGAACAAGGCCTTTTATGTGCCTGGCAAGCAAACTTTGTAAATCGTTGAAAACGACCTTCCTTGTGGGGATAATGGTATTGATATAATCATCGGTAATTTGACGAACGCTTTTTTGCAGCAGTGCCTTTGTTTGTCCTTTCTCTTTATCTTGCGGCGCTGTCATGGTCAGGTTTATGACGGCCCTTAAAGGCCATTTGCGAACGACCATGACGGGCCATCGGTCATTATCAATAGTGGTATTTTCCAATTCATCAATTTGCCAGCCATCTTTTTTCCATACTAATTTTTCATCGCCGGCCGCATTAAACTCGATAACAAGCGCCTTCATTTCCATATGAACAACTTCTGAAACATCCTGATGGCTCACAACGATGGCATTTAATTTGGTTTTGGAAAGAACTGCTCCGGGAGCAGTTCCGTTGATGAATCTTGTAATATCCTCTTTTAATTTTTCAGACAGCTGTTCAAATGCGTCTTCCGCCATATCGTCATCAGCGGGTGTAATAGTGATGACAGGCTGACAATAGATTGTCTGCAGGAATTTAAGCTCTACGGAAATACCGGCGGCTTTAACATCACGGATAGCCTGCCTGACAGCCACCTCTCTGTCAGGATTTTGCCGCATTTGGGGATCATCGAGATGAATCTCGATGTAACCGCTCAATCCGCCGGGCGACTCCACCACTTTGACCGTCTCAATGCCAAGTCCTTTCAATGCCGCTTCAATGGCTTCAACCGTTCCCCTTTGGCCCTGACGCAAAATGGCTGATGCCCGTACCCGAAGGTGATCGTCATTTTCCGGTTTTCCGCTGCAGGTAATGGGATCCCTGTTACTCACATTTTCCACACCCATCAGGGGGCGTGGCAAAATGCTCAGGTTGCCTGGCGACAGGCTGTCAAAGTCATGCTCCCGCTCATTAGGGATTTCCTGCACGGTTATATTTACAGAGCGTTGCCCCTTTCCAATACGGGCCGGTTCCACCGTTTCCAGCAAAGGCAGCGCTTTTCCATCAATGGCCGGGCCCGTTACCCTGGTGCCCGCAGGGATGCCGATATCTTGCAGCGCCGGTGTTCGCCTGCTGAAGACAACCTGCCCTCTAAGCAAATCACCTTTGGCTCGCTCCATTCCCAAAATAGCAACAACATTATCAAGGGCCTTGCCTTGCGCCGTTTCCAGGTAGCCTGCCTCATGTGATTTTTCCAGGATGGCGTAAAATACCGCCATTTCCCGGGCAAAACTCTCGGCCATTAGTTTGGCAACACTTCCTGTTTCCGTATCACTGATCAAGCCCGACTGTATCATCGAATCGGTTATACGCTCCACAATGGATCTGAAATTCACATCTATGTCATCGAAAAGTTTCATAGCTTATTTATTCTTGGGTAATTTCTGTACGAATGCCGAGGTTATTAATAAAGAGCGAACCATTTCCGCTGCTTTTGATCTTCAGTTTCACTTCATCGGAATTGTCCCCGTTGAGTGTTTCCAGTTCTTCATCACTTAAATGAACCTGCCCCGATGGGCGCTTCACGATAATTGACCGGCTTCCACGACTCAGGCTGAAGGTCACCTCCGGTTTTGTATTACCCCTGGTGATAACTCTTGTTCGGCCCCAATAGGCGCCACGGGGTTGCCAGGGGTGGCCCTTGATCTGGTTCAAGACTTCACCTTGCCCGTCACCGTCTTTCATTTTGTCCAGATGCCAGTGCAGCTCACCCTCTTCAACGCTCACGATAACCCACCACTTGTTCCCATTGAGTGAACAGGGTGCATGGAACCGAAGTGGAACCCACTGCGATATTGCCGCTTTTTCTTCTATCCTGAAGGGCACCATTCCTTCAGGACAGGGACTGCCTGCCGGTCTGCCTGATTCGTCCAAATGGATCGCCAGCATTGCAGTAACGGGGAGCCTGGCCGGTCGTAAATAAAGATCAATTCCAACAAGCGCTTCATTTTCAGGCAAAGGCGAAAAACTCTGGGCTGCCGAGTGCCGGTCATCACAGAGATGGGCCATAAGGGGCGCCTTTTTCTCTTGCCCGTAAGGAAGCAACCTTTCCCCCGAAAGGTCAGCTTCATAATCAAAGTGTATCTGCACTATTTTTGACCTCTTTACAGCTATTTTTTCCAGGATCTCTTCTCCATAACCAACATGGAGCTCTATACTATCTCTTCCCGATGCAAACTGCCGGATGATTCCAGCCAGTCGAACATCCGACAGCAAAAGGGAAATCTCGGCGGGCATGGCATTTTTCAGCATTAAAGGAACGGTATTTGTGCCGGGATTTCTGGATAAATAATCGTTTGCCATCTCTGCAAAAGAGGGGATTGCAATTTTTTCACCACCGGTAATCATGCCTTTATGACTTAACAGCGGCTCACCATCCAGGATTACTTCGAGATCAACGGGCAAGGTAGATGCAAAAATCTCGACGCTGCTTACATTTACCGTTGAAGGTTCCCATACGCCCTTTGTATCGGATTCTTTCGTGAATTCAAGCATTAGCCGGCCGGCTTTTACGGGATCAAAATTCATGCTTGTTGCCGCCTTTGAAACTGAAAAAAGATCGACCGGCATTAACGGCGTCCAGGCATTATTGCCAAATACCTTGATCCGTACCTTTAATCCTTTTAACGCTTTATCGAGATTAATCTTTAACTCATTTAATAAACAATCATGGTCCCAATCAATGACGATCCAGCTAATCCCTCTGACAGGCCATGATTTTACACTTCCATTAACAGAGCCGGCTTTGCCCTCCACTTTCTTTACACCGCCGTCAGCTTTTACTTCCACCCTGGCCGATAAAAATTCTCTGTTGGCAGGCAGGCAAAAATCAATCATATGCCCTTCAGCAGAAAGGGTCAGACTTTTACTCTGCCCTGGCCCTTCCGTTATATTTATGTCATCGCTGCCGGCCTGCATTTTTGTCAAAGCAAAACTCCCTTAAAAGGATCGTTAGAACAATAACTCCCAGCTTAATGAAATCTTGAGGCTATCGGTCCGCGTAATCACAGGAAATACGGTACGGTTGTAAAGCACCCTGGTGCCGTCTGTGAGGCCGATAACAATACCGGCTTCCTGAAGAGATTGTTCCTCACCTTGTTCCGCCGGCGGCAAGGTTGCTCTCAAGGTGATTTTGACTTCGTCATCATTAAGCTCCGTAGAGATATGGTCCTTTATAATCTTTGCTTCAGCTACCTGTTTATTCAAGGCTGTGTCTGTCGTCATTGGAGTATCATCACCACTGCCGACAGCAATGGTGAGTTGTGACAGTCCTTCAATCTGACCGGCCAGAAAGGTTGCCAGCAGGTTTCTGCCTCTATTTGTTATGAGGTTGTCGATTTTATACCGGCCGACGGGCCTATCTGTCAGATCGTGCAAAAAAATAAATAGTCGCCCTTCCAGTTTGTGTTTTTCTTTTAAAGCCATTGTCCTGTACTCCCTTTTTGAAGAAGCTATGATTGATTGTTTTATAAAATAATTATTACCATTAAATTACGATTGCTTTTCATCTATTGTAAGCTCAATTTCAGCGCTGCTGCCTTCAATTGCCCTGACGACGGCCGTTACATCTACAGCCCCTGAAAGGTCACGCCGGGGTATTACAACAATCGATTCCACCCTGGCCACTCTGGAATCGGCAAGAATGGCTTTTCGCACATAACGGCGCAGCAGTTCCAGGTTGGCGCTGGTCATGGGTTCACCCAAAAGATCACGAATAACTGTCCCGTGGCGGGGGTGGCCCAGTCCCGTTAGTTCACCGCGATACATGAGCAGCCGGAGTTTGAGGGCCTGAACGAGATTTTCCTTGCCACTCACACACTCTGCCTGTCCTGCTTCCATTGCGAGATCAATGGAACCGTCCTGGGCAAAGTCAAGGCCTATATCAGTCTTTAAGGGGTCGGACATTTTTTCCTTTTTTACATTAACTTGCCCGGCGCCGCTGTTGCGCCCGGCGGGCTGGCAATGCCCGGCGCTACCTTTGCCTGACTCATAAAGAGGGTGAGCCCCTGTGCCACTACCTCGGAAATAGCACCGGCCAGATCGGGTGCATTCTCTCCATTTAATCCATTGGCAGCCATCAAACCCTTAACAATCGGTTCCAGCTGGCTCTTTGTCGGTGCAGGCATAGCGCTTCTCACTAACCACCTCTCCCCTTGTCAAGGGGAGGGGTGGGGTCAAAATTGGTTTATCCCGGATTAGATATTGTTTCTTTCCTTACATCAAACTGCCGGGACCGGTCGTTACAAAACCGGCAACGGCAATGCCCGGCGCAACCTGAACCTGTGTTGTAAACAGCATAATTGCCTGAGCCAGGGCATCTGCAATTACAGCAGCCAGTGCAGGCGCATTTTGTCCTTTAATGCCCTTTGCGCTTAAGGCCGCCTGGGCCAACGGCAGCAGTTGCGGGCCCATGGGGCCGCCGGCAGGCGGCGGCATTAACATGCCCGGCCCTGCCGTGCTTCCGCTGCCTGAAATGGGATCGACACCTGCCGGAATGCCGGGCATGACCATGGCCTGGGCAAAAAACAGGTTTAATGCGTCAGCCGTTACCTGAGCCAGCGCTTTGCCAAGGTCTGCGGCATTTTCCCCGGCAATATTGGCCGATTGCATTGCCCCGGTGGCAATGCCTTCCAGTTGTGATGCCTGCGGCGCCGGCATAGCTAGCCCTTTGCCTTCACACTCTTTGATCCCATTAACGGCGCGCCGGTAAAAAAACATTTGTGGCTATCTTCGGTAATCACACCGGCCCCGCCGCTACCGAGCTCCACATTACCTGACGCATCGATTTTGCAATCACTGCATTTCAAATCGACATTGCCTTTTACTTCAATCTGCAAATCTGTTTCTCCGGTAATCTGTACAGCGCCATCCTTTTCGACGGTAACAACCGTTTTACCCGCTGTCAGAACAATGGCTTCTTCTTTATCGATGGCAATTTCCGTTTCCCCTTCAAAGGGATATTTGAGGCGCCATTCATTTTCGTCATGCTCCGGCGGATTGGCCTTGTCGCTATAAAGCCGCCCCACAACAATGGGACGGTTGGGGTCGGCCCCGACATAGGATAAAAGCACCAAATCACCTACGTTGGGCACACTGACCATGCCCATATGAGGTGTGGCCATGGGCACCCGGCGCAGTTCTAAATCCCCTTCACGGAGCTTCACGCTGCATTCATAATTATTTTCATCCCCTTCGGCATGAGGAAAGACGGACGTCACTATAGCCAGATCACCGAGCCGCAGGGATTTCAACTCATCACGGACAATGGCGCGGATAATGGAAACGGGGTCACTCAATTTACATTCCGTCTTGAAAAATCTCTCGCCTTTTTATACCAGTTAATTCCTTTTTTGCTGCTCATTTTTTCTTCGTTGTTTTCGCTGCGGAAGTCTTCTCCGGCTGCGGCGCTTCAGGCATTTCATTTTTACTGTCATCAAAGGCTTCCAGCATTAATGCATCATATTTTTTGGCTCTCTTTAACATCTTCTTTTCAAAATCCAGGTTCATCAGTCGATTAATGGTGGAATTATCAAGGCGGCCATTAACAACAAGGGCGTTCATTTTCTGAAATTTACGAAGGCGTTGGGCAAAGGCGCTGTTAAAAACAGATTCATCAAAACCGATATCTCTGGGATATTCCAGTTTTGTGAGAAGAGCGTTGGCTTCCTCAATGTCATTTTTTTGAGGTTCAGCTATTTCTGCAGCAGAATCTTCACCGTAGTTAAATTCATAGATTGGAATTTTATTATCCTGGTGGGGCCATTCAAGCAAGCTCTTTTCGGGAAGGTCCGCCGCGTTGGCCGCTTCCCAGATACGCCGGCTGCCGAGGCGGTTAACTTTTATGCTGCCCGAAAGGCCGCCAAAGGGTATGCCCTGATCAAGTCCCCAGCCCATCAACCGGACCTTTCCTGTCCTGTTTAAATCGACATGCAGCGTCTCTGCAGCAGGCAGTTTGCTCGTATCCACATTTCCCTGAGCATCAAATGGCAATTCAAGTTGCTCCACTGCCAGTAAGAGATACAGTTCTTTTGCAATGATATTCACATCTTCCGGATCAGGAATCTTGTCAATAATATTCATTGCCTTGTCCACTACGGGACCAATCGTTTTGAGGGGATTTGCGCCCGGATTTTCGATTCCCACCGTTTCTGTTACGGCATTAAAGAAAGGATCGCTGGCAGCGGTTTTAATCATACCGGCACCAACTTCTAAGAGGGCCTTCCCGCCGTCGGCCTGAGTCAGCAATTCCTGGGCTTTTAGCGTCAACTCGGCCAGAAATCCAATGACCTGGATAAAACCACCGGTAATGGGAATCACGCCGTAATTTGTGATCATGTTGGTGGCGTCGTCCCCCTTGAATTCGCGCACCCGGACCACACGCATCCAGCGTGGCAGTTGTCCTGCACGCTTAACACCCTCCAGATCTTTTCGCATATTGCCGAGCATCAAAGCGATGGCTGTAAAGGCATTAACATGCTCATCTCCTTTTGCTACGGCTTCCAGCGCATTTTGTGTTTTCAGTTGTTCATCGCTTGCCGGCAGGGTGTTGCCTCGCAGAACGATTGCAGTGCTGTCCGATGTTGCTGTCTCGTCCGTTGTCTCGGTTGCTTCCACTTGATTTTCATTTTCTGTTTGATTTTCATTTTCAGTTAGCATCATTTTTCTCCTCTATTTGTTTTGGTCTGCCTTCTGCTGTAGCCTGTTGCATCGTTGATGGTTGCAGTTGACTTTCTCCCCCTGATGGACGTTCAAATTCACGCTTAAAGGCGGTAATATTTACACGTAATTCCCCAAAAGCCTGTTTTAATGGGAAAATTGTGCTGTCAAGATCGGAACCAAGCAAGCTCTCACCTGTTTCCAGCAAACTGTCCAGTGTTGTCTGACCCTTTTCCAGCACATTATAAAATGAGCTTCCTGCGCTTGAAACCGAACTTTTAAGTCCACCCATACCCTCTTTATCGGCTGCGCCAATAGTCATTGCCTGATCTCCAATGTCCTCAATTAACCGGACGCCGCCAGCCAGTACCGGTCGCATCGTTCCAAGAAGGGCCGAGACGCCTGCCAACTGGATTACTTGAGCGCCGATCCAGGCGAGGGCATCTTCGATTTTACGAAGTGTTTCTATAACAGGCGTCAGTATTTTTATAACCACTGTTCCACAATTTAGATCTTTTAAGGCTGTAATTGGTGATGGATCACCCTCTTTTTGGGGTTTAAAGGCGATAACGACCTTATTCAGAGATTGAACCAGTTTCGTAATAGCACGGATCAGCTTTTCCAGTTCTTCTACTGCCGTTTTCAAAAAAGCCTCCAGGCCCGACATAATATTTTGACCGCTCATGTTCTTCCAGACGTCCTGCATATCCTTCCACACCTCTTTCAAGAGGCCTATCAATTCAGTGCCGACAGTAAATAGCGCCACCATCCCTTTTACAATTCCCTGCAAATCAATACCTGAGAGTATCTCTTTCAAACTTTTGCCGGCAGCTGCAAATTTTTCCATTAAACCGCCAAGGGCGCCTTTTTCCTTAAGGCCTGTAAGCATTCCCCCCATTTTGTCGGGATCAAGGGCGCCTACCGCTTTAAAGGTGCCACCCAAATCATCAGCGGAGAGTGAGTCCACATTATCTGCCAATGCCCCTGCCAGGTCATCGGCGTTCATGTGATCGAGCAATTCCGGATTTTCTGCCAGGGCGCCGGAAAGATGGGCGGGATTTTCCAGCACAGCAGATGCGGCCATGGAATCCTCGGCCCAATTGTCGGCATCGGCAGCAACAGCGTCGTCTACAGCAGCGTCGGCCTGAGCCTGCGACTGGGGTGGTTCAATATATTCGCGCAATCGCAAATAAAATCGGTACCGCGATGCATAACCGGCCACCTGCCGAACCTTTAGATCTTCGATGATAACGTCCGTCAACTCCGTGCCGACGGCGATATCGGCAGCCATGGGCAGGGGATCGGCTTTTTCCTGTGCCTGACGCAATTTCTCCAGATCGGGCAGTACATCCGAACCGAAGAGAAGGCCTTCCAGAATAAGAGTAAGCGGTTCCCGCCCCAGATCCTGAAACACGCTCCCCTGTTGGTCCGGGACTCGCTGTTCAACAAGATTGTGGCTCTCTTCAGTGTAAACATCCTGAACACCGGCCAATTCCACTTTTCCGATTCGAATACTCATAATTTAATGGTCAATAGCTCTTTTTTGTAATAATCGGCTTTCTTAATTACAAATCCCTAAAATTCAATAAATGTTATGAAACCACTTTGAAGGTTTAACTGATGCCTCACATTTCTGACCCGAAGTCCTTTGCCGCCGGAAAAAGCCTGGGCAATGTTATAGTTATCCGGCAGTCCGCTAATGACAGCCCTGTCACCGGGCATGACAGCAGGACTGCCGTAAACCTTGATAAAGCCGGAAAGGAGTCGCGCAGCAACGGCCTTCATGCGGGCCTGGGCAATCGTTTCAACGGCTTCACCGGAACGAAGTATGGCCTGCGTTTCCCGAAGAGGGAAATCACCGGATTTACCTGATGTCACGTTACCTTCATCATCAATTTCAGCGTTGTGCTGCACTGATGAAAGATCATGGGTCAGCCAGAAATATTTATCTGCTCCCTCGGCGCCGGCGGCCCCCTCTCCCAAGACCTCGATGCTGTCTTGCAGGGCAGGAACTTTTTCCAGGGCCACTTCCAGCACGTTAAGCCCATATTCAAAACTATGCTCTTTTCCCGTTGTTTCCGGCCCTGTAAAGTTGATCTCTCCCTGACCGTCGGAATAAACGTCCCGGCCACATAACCGGGCCAGTGACTTTACATGATGGAGAGCGCCGGGGCCTTTGAACACGATAAATGACGGCAGGCCGGGGCATTCATCCAGTTTGCCCGGCGCAATGCCGGCCTGGCCGATCATATCGCCGACAATGTCGGTGATGGTCATCTCTTCATAAGCGGACTCTATTTCCAGTTGCCCCAGTTTAATCATGCTGTCAAAAGCGGTAATACACTGGGTGGCAGCTGTCCTTTTCACGGTGTCTACTTCCCCCGTAAAGACACGAATGGGCCCATCACCGCCATCGAGTTCTACCGTAAGGGCATCACCGGGAAGGGGCGGCTCATATTCAACATCTGCCAGTTCAACAATGCAGCATCCACAACCGCCGTCCATGCCCAAACGGGTTGACAATCCCTTAAGCAGGCGATCTCCTTCCTTACTGTTACTGCCGGCCTGTTGAGAACCGATGGTTACGGTATAACTCAAATCAAGGGGCATTGTTTATACCTCCAGCCCCTGCCGCCTGGCTGCCAACCTAAGGATATGGACGAGAGCCCCTTCCAGATCGTCCTGCTGACTCATGGTGAGGCCACTGTCCGACGACATTGATACATTGACATTAAAGGTGTTGTTAACGCGGCCTCCCGTTGTGCTATCTTCAGAAAAATCCGATTCAGGTACCGCCGGAAAGAACTGTTGCGTAAGGTCATAGGCCTTTTCCAGCACGGGTTCAATCCCTTTTGCAATGCCTTCCGATTGTTGCCGAATTTCCGGTGTTGAGCGGGCCGGGCGGGTGGAAGGTGTTAACAGATTATTTGCGGTGTTGCCTGTTGATACCTGACTCGCCCGATGGTCTGCCCCCGGAGGAAGTAAGGGCTGAGTTATCCCGTTTATATTATTGGCGTTCTCTTTTTTTAAAACAGGGACCGGCTTTAAGGGAACACCCACAGGCCTGTTGGGTTGTTTACGGTTTTCCGGCCGGCTATTTATCTTATTATTATTCAATGCCCCTTCCTTAAACTCGATTTGAGTCTCAATTCTGTCGGTTACGGCCGGAATGTCACGCCGCCGGCCCTGTTGAAAGTTGGAATTTGTTTTCTCTATATTGTTTATTTTTGAAAGAGGCGCGCCTTGTCCGGAAACATTTTCAGAAAGACCGGAAAGAGGCGGTAATACGGGAACCCTGTAAGGAAGCCATTGAGAACCGTCCTTTTGGGGGACTAAAGACGGGCTGTTTTGGCAATTAAGTCTGGAATCATCACCTGCAGATTGAAGTATTTCAGTTTTCCCCCCTCCTTTTTTTAATGGCCGAAAGTTTTTTAGGCCCGGTGAAGGCTTACTTTCAGAAGGGTTATCCGAAGGAGGAGAGCCCTTCCTTTCAGGTGGAGAGGAAGGAACAGATAAGGGTGTTTCTTTTTGACCGTTTTGCCGCCTAAAGGCTTCATTAGCATTGCTCTGAAGGTTTTGGCTTTCAGCCGTCATGAGTTCTTTTGAAATACACTTTTCGTTATGAGAAAGTAATTCCAGCCTCTCCGGGGAGAGACCATTGCCAGGCACAGGAGGGGCGCAGCTACCGGCAGTTTGAGTCAATGCCTCTTGCCGATGGTTTAGGGCATCATTGATATATTCTTCCCCTTCCATGATACGGTCCTCATCAATCTCCCGATCCATGAGCCCCACAGCCTCATGGAGAGAGCGGCGAAAGGGCTCCAGCAGTCGGGCAACGAGATTTTCACTCGAAATATGGAAATTGTCAGTCATCAGTCGTCCTCAAAGTGGAATACAACGGCATCGGCATATTGGCTCAGGCCCGATGATTGCGGGTGTTGAGCAGGCTCCTCAGGTTCCATCAAATCAATGAGCGCTATCAGGCGATCAACCTCGGCGGCGGGTGTTGCCCAGACCCGGGAGGGTGTCCAGCCGAGAGATGCGCATAACTTCACGGTAGCTCGCGCATGTCCTGACAGAATCTTTGAATCACCGTCCAGGACCGATTGCGGCAGGAGTTGTTCAGGCGCATTGAGATTAACGGCTGCCGTCATTAATCTGGCGGCAGCAGCAGGATCCAGTTCGCCGGGATCCATTGGCGGTTCCATCTTTTCGATACTGGCGCGAACCATTGCATCGAGGTAAGCAACTGCATCGATGGACTCTCCCCCTTCGTCATCGATCAAACAGTCCGACAAGGCCTGAAACCGTTCGGCATTGCTCCAGCTCTTTAATCGAACTCGCGTTGGTCCCAGATCGAGCCAACCGTCTCTATTCGATTCAGCAGACAAGGTCTCATCAGTTTCAACGCCGCCGGCCCACCAGAGAGCCAGACCGGCCAGACCATCGCTGCTATCCGAATCAGGGCAGCAGCGGGACAGAACAAGCCGGCAAAACCGGTCCCTTGAAAGTTCCAGCCCCTTAGCCACAGGGATTATGCTTTGCCGCAATGCCTTCAGATGGTCACCATAGGTCCAGGGTAGAAAGGTAAAGGATTTCCCCTTTTTTATTGAAACCTCCATCGGTTCATGGAAACCGGTAAAAGAAACGGCATAGGAACATCCATCCACTACAATTGTTTGTGTCGCTGCCCCCATGATGAAATCCTACTCTTCTCTGACACGTGTAGCGCTAAAGAGATAAGTAGTGGCTGCCGTGCTGCTTGCGCTCATACTTAAAGACTTGGATTCGACAAAGCAGTCATCAAAGGAATAGGTGCGTTTGGCGCCATCATCACCATCCCGTTTTTTCAGATTGGCAATGAGTTGGAATTTAGTTTGTTTTTCGAGATGGACATCAAGAAGCGGGTCGGCAGAATGAATGATAATTTCACCCTGAACAGTGCGCAGACCGAAGTTGACATCGATCCGTTCACTGCTGCCGACGGCCCGAATATCATCGCGCTCCGTTACAACGCGAAAGGCCAATGATTGCAAACCCTCGATGATTTCTCCATCAACGAGAAGATTGCTTTTATTTGCTGAAAATACGGTTGGCATATCTCAATTACCTCCTTAATCAAACCTGTACAAGTACGGTGGCATAAATAAAATCAATAGCGCGGACGGGACGGACGGCCATATCCACTCTCACAATTCCCTTTGCAAAATCGGCCTGTGATGAATAAACATCCACTTTGAAAGCAGGGTCTAAACCGTCTGTCGACGGCACAATGGCATTTTCCTTTTCCATCTGCACAAGGAATTCAATCAGTTTTTGCTTCAAAGCGCCGCGGCCATCTTCTGTATTTAAGCGGCCGATAAATAGCTCGCCAATCATCTTGACGCCGCGAACGGCCCTGTCTGCCACACGGCGAACACTGATCTGGTCCCCGTCGGTTGTGAGTCCACGAAGGACAATGATGCCCCGGCCACGCTCTTTCACAACAGGAACGACATTTCCTTTGAGCAATGTGCGCTGATCTTCCAGCCCAAGCCCTGAGGAATAGGCCCCGAGACCTGAGACATTCTTAAAGGTGGGAGAGTAATAATAATTGAGGCCCCCGATCATTCCGGCCACGGCGCCGGCCACACCATAAGGCGCCAGCAGGACGAATCGGTCGGAAACCAGGTTGGAGGCCATTTCCACCATCTCTTTGGGCTTCATGTCACGCTTTACCTGGCCAAAACCGATGCGCCCCTTGCTGTCCTCGCTCATTACCTGGCAGTGGGCGATAATCTCGCTGTTGATCTTGATGGCCTTTTCTGCTTTTACTCCTGCGTCCTGTATGGAGGCAAGTACCATGTCCACATCCGGTTCGTTTACCAGCGCTTTCAGGGCATCACAGTAGTCCTTCTCTCCTGCATCTGCACCTCCTGAAAGCTTGTATACAACATCATCGGGTTGCAGATTTTCTTGAATTTGTACTTTGTCCTGAATATCTTCAATTGTTACGATGGCAGATGCGCCATAAGTTGTTACATTACCTGATTTGTCTGTAACATCTTTTAAAACTGTGCCGACATAACGTGGATTCGCCTCTTTTCCTATGGAAGGACTCATGCTCAGGTTTCGATGCATTTCAAACTCGCCTGAACCGGGTCTCTCCATCTCCAGATCAAAGACGTTCTTATCGTCAGCTGTTTTACGTGAAGTAATTTTCACCTTTAGATCATTGGCCCAGGGCCCTGCCGCTCTGGCCACCAGCTTAAAGGCTTTTTTCTTTTTATCTTTATCTGCGTAAATTTGGACAGCAGCCTTTGTTCCTTTATCTTTTCCAACTGGAATTACAACCAGTTCAAAAACGCCGTTTTGCAGCGCCTGTTTCGCTTCAGGCATGCTATAGGCGCTGCCCGGCCCGAATACTTCAACAAAACGGCTCCAACTTGAAGCCCGTTCGGTCTCATCGGGAACCTTCTCGGTTATGCCGATGAGGCCCAGCACCCCAGACGGCGCAAGCTGGGGTGGAACTACTTCCTTAACGACAGCAACCTGAACACCGGGTATTATCCTGGTCATCTTTTAACCTCCTTTTCATAAACTCTAAAATGTTACCTAGTTTTCATCCGGAAAGGGTGCTTTTTCGCAATCTCTGCGTCAATCTTCGGCTTTGCTTGTGCGATGTACAGTAGTACATCTCCGCGCAAACCCTTGATTTCCTTGACCTTGCAAAAAATCCCTCCTTTCCGAATTGAAAACATAGCTTTATTTATTATAGTTTCCGGATGAAAACTACCTGATTATTGAGCCGGTACAACCGTCACATTTTCCGGTCCCATAGTTAAGGTTTTTTTCGGGTGGGCTCTGCCACCCTTCGAATCTATTCGCAGTTTTCTATAGCATTCTCAAGGTTGCTGATCTGCTTTTGGTGACCTCTTCGGGCTTTTTCTATATCCTTCTTATTTGCCCTTATAAATTTATTGGTAAAATAGCGGCCATCGAAAAATTCCATCACGTCTTTTCTGGACTCAATACAAACGTTAAATTTTTGAATTTTATCCAGCTTTTCATTATCAAGGTCATCGTCATCGCATTTTTCTATCTCGTCACATATTTCTTTCATTTCTGTATGAGCTTTTACACATTCTTCTTTTACTCTTTGTATTTGCTTGCCTTTATCAAGGCTTTCACATGATATCTCGTTAGCTGATGACTCAACTGACGAAACAATCAAAATACTTGAAACGCACCAAAGCACTATTAACAAATAATTTATGACTTTATTTTTTGGTAAGTGAATCATTATTATCTCCTTTACTTTCTATATACTGCAGAGATTATGTTTAGGTGTGTAATACCCGCCATTTTTCATTGTACCCTCTGTTTTGGTGCTTCTTTTGCCTTGGAAAATTAATTATGGTGGGTACAAAAGGAGTCCTAAACTGACCGGCTTGATGCCAAAAAGAAATGTAAGTTCAAAAACCTTTAGTAGAAGCGTCACCTGAAATTATTACTTATATATTTCTATAATTTTGTCCAGGGTCGGCATCCAGCTGATCAGCTTGATTTTGAATTCCTAACAGGTTCTGTGTAACCGGATTAGGATTATGACCATTCGGTAGGTTTGCATTAATTCTGTTTAAAGAATCAGTTAATGCATCCCGAGTAAATTGTTGTGATAGTGGATGACTGTGAACCGCAAGATGTCTTTTGTAGTTTTGCGTATACCCTGTTGAACCGTATGTAATAGTAACTTTACACCATGGCATGATTGTTCTCCTTTCAAAATTAAGTAATTTTTCGTACGCCCTATAAAATTAGATTTTGGCAGGCCGGGTAGTGGCCGCACTTCGAATCTATATCAGGCATTATGATTTTTCTTCTTTAGCTAAGAGATCCAGTCCGGCTTCATCAAAATCCAGGCCCAGGGCCTCACTTATCTTACGCACCAGGTCAATGGCTTCATTGATGGTCACCTTCCCGTCGGCCGCAATCCCGTTCAACTCTTCCGCCAGCATGCCTACCATTCCCATAACTTTAAAAGTATTAATACTCATTAATTTTTCCTCTCTTTCTCGATTAAATAATTTTTTATTTGGATTTTATTGATCTCCTCCCTGGCTTCATCGGTGAGGATTCTCATTTGCATGACCAGTTCTTGGACTAGCCATGTCTCTTTTCATCAAAATCATTACCCCCTTTCCCGTAAAAATCGCTTCCCTCTGGACTATGGCAGGGGGAAGAAAATGGAAAACTGTATTCCAGGTTGACGCTCTTCCCTTCTGCCCCTGACAAGTGCAACCACTAAGGCAATAGCTGTGCCATATACTTGACAGATCTATTTTTTAAGCTTAATAGCTTGATATTGAAAGATATTTTTTAATGTGAATTTATATCTCCAGCCCTGGGGGTATTTTTTGAGGGGAAAAGTGGAAACGATTGTTTCCATTCGCTATTAAATTCGTCGGAAAGAAATGATTGAAGAGGATATAAAAAAAGAAAAGTACAAATAAATTAAAGGTTTACAAGGTGGTGCAGCGCGATTGATCTGTAAAAAAAACCGACAGAACAGCCTTTTTTGTGGATGACATCCTTTTTTTGTCTTCCAATGGAAACAGGCGTTACATCATTTTTGGATTGATCGCATGTTTTGTAATTAAACGTGTGAGATATTGACGGCTGATCTTTAACTCTTTTGCCGACCGGCTTATCATTCCATTCTCCTTCTCAAGAGTAATTTCAATTAATTCCTTTTCACAAGCATCTCTGGCGCCTTTTAGCCCCAAATTGGAGTTGTTCCATTCTGAAGCAGGAATATCAAGGTCATTGCGGGAAATCTCTTTCTTTTCAGCCATTATAAGGGCTCTTTTTACTTTATTTTCAAGTTCACGGATATTTCCCGGCCAGTCGTACTCCATTAATGCAGCCAGGGCATCATCCATAAAATAAGAACCCTTTTTCTTTAGTTGTTTTGAAAATCTTTTTAAAAATAACTCTGCTATGACCAGAACATCATTTCCTCTCTCCCTCAGGGGAGGCATCTCTAAATTCACCACGGCCAGCCTGAAATAGAGATCTTCCCTGAAGTCACCACTTTTTATCAATCCCTCAATGTCCCTGTTTGTTGCTGCTATAATTCTCGTATCAACATAAAATTTTTTATGACTGCCGATATGTTCTACCAGGTGGTCCTGTAAAAATCTAAGGAGCTTTACCTGGAGAGAGAGGCTGAGTTCTCCTATTTCATCCAGAAATAGCGTACCGCCATTTGAATACTCAATTTTTCCTTTCTTTCCTCTTACTGCCCCGGTAAATGCCCCCTTCTCAAAACCGAAAAGTTCAGCTTCCAAAAGCTGTTCCGGTATGGCGCCACAATTTATTGCTACGAGGGGGCCTTTTTTACGTGTGCTCAAAGTATGGATCGCACGGGCGGCGAGGTCCTTACCCGTGCCCGATTCCCCGAGGATCAGCACAGGGATATCAACGTGAGCAATTTTTTGAATCGCTGAATAGACCTTCTTCATGGCCCTGCTTCCCCCCGGCATTTTACCGAATTCTTTAATATTGCCTTTATTGATAAAAGAATTGTTTTCCTTTTCAAGGCGGGCAAGGTGAAATGCCCTTTTTACAGTCACCCTGAGTTCATCCACTTTGAAAGGCTTGGTGAAAAAATCAAAAGCTCCTAACTGAATTGCCTTGTAAGCATTTTGACTTTCCACGGCGTCGGCTACAAACAATATGTTAACGGTGGGGGAAATATCTGTGATTATCTTAAGGATTTTGAAGGCTTCAGAAAGGTCAGATGAATTTGGAGGAAGTTCCGGATCGAGGATTACAACGTCCGGCTGTTCGCTTCTGACTTTTTCAATAGCTTCTATTTCATTCTGAGCTTCCAGAATATCGTATTCGGAATTGAAGGCTTGACGCAGCTGTATAAGAAGAAACTGTTCCCTCTCTATTATGAGTAGCTTCTGTTTATCCATAGTTTATAGAAAGTAAAAAAGAATGATATCTGGAAGGGACGGTTGGATTAAGATTTCCAGGTTAAAAACGGCTGAAAAAAATGAGAATATTCCTGCTCTTTCACTAAATTTAATGCCTGGAAATCCGTCATACTGAGGACTGATTTGCTGTCCTTTTTCGACTTCGCTGCCATTTCTAAAAGATGAAAAAAATAAAGTCAGGCCCCCGTGCTCATACCCCGTCAACTCGCTGCGTAGTTGTTGATTTATTGTGATTTTTAGCCGGTTCCTTTTATTGATCAATCCCGGCTAAACCTGATTATAGAGAGATAAGAGGGAGAATTCTTTTGACATTAACGAAATATCTCACTACAAGAAATATAAGGTTGCTATTTAACCAACAAGGAAGTTGATTTAATTAGCGCTTTTATATCATATATAGATCGAAAATACGCGTCACATATTGCTTTTTTTACGACATATATTGCTCTTTTTGCGACGTGGGTTTAGATATAAGACAATAAGATAGTAGTGAGTCCAAACTTTACTATTTCTTCTCTATGACCAATGGGTTGCCAAAATAACTTTGCATACATATAATTGAAATGAGTTTGACTGCTGCTTTCTTTAGCCATTATTTTTTTGATACAAAGGGGAGTATGAAAGATGTTGTAAGAGCGCATATTTGGGTGTCTGGCCGTGTGCAGGGTGTTTTTTACAGGGCTAATACCCGGGAGATAGCCGCCGGACATGGCCTGACGGGGTGGGTGCGAAATTGCTTTGACGGCAAGGTGGAAGCCGTGCTGGAAGGGAACCGCTCAAGGGTGCGGCAGGTCATCGACTGGTGCAGAAAAGGCCCGCCCTCTGCTCACGTGACAGGCATTGAAACGGTCTGGGAAGAAGCGACAGGCGAATTTCATGATTTTATAATCAAGTACTGATTTCCTCTATTTTATCGTTACATCAATCCGCTTTTGAAGCACTTTTACAGGATTTTCTTTTCCGCCCACTTTATCAAGATGATTCAAGGTAATGTCGATTTTATAGTTACCCTTACCGGGCGCCGGAAGGGCCATATAGAGGAGTATTTCACCATCCGGTGAAATGGGACTCTCTCCTCCCTGCCCGATAATCCTCCGGGCAGAATAGGCGGTATTTCCCATCTCACCGATGAGATCGACTTTTACAAGCAATGCCGCCTCGATGGCCCCTGTGGGCAGGTTGTGGCCGGCGCCCCTGTTGGCGATCATCAGCGAGAGGGTAATATCTTCCACACTGACAATAACATTTTCAGAAAGTGTAAGGGCCTTTCGCAGTTTGTCGATCCTTAAGGCAGGATTGATCTTGTCGGGGGTAAGCGCGGCAAGGCCTTCTTTTGTGTGATAATATCCCTTTTTCTCAGGCAGAGATTGATCCTCGGAATAGGTATGGCAATCGATACATGCTGTTTTTTGAGAAGCAAACCTGCTCCACCGCCACTCTTCAAAAGTGTTTACATGGCAACGTCCGCATAGCTGAAAAGCCGTATCCTCAAAAGAGGCGCCTATCCTGGATATGGTTAGCTTCGTACGGGGCTCGGCAGCAACATGGCAGCGGGAACAATCGCCCTTGCCCAGCTTATGCCCGCGTTTCTTCGCTACATCAGAAGCCGACATGGGGCTTGCATGAACGGGGTCATAATCTTCCCGCTTTATCGCTTCATTATATGGCCTGTAGGCGATTTTCCAGTTTTTGTAAATAGTATAATGACAATGGCGGCAGGCGTCGTCAGGAGGGCTGTGCGCCTCCTGCCATTTGGCTATCCTTGTGCAGGAAAGAAAAATCAGTGTTAACGTGATAAACAGCAGCGTTGTTAAAGAGAGTTTTTTCACCATTATTTTCTTCCCTTCCCCTTGAGAGAGAGCAGCTTTTCATAAGCCTCCCGTTTTGAAATGGTAAATACTTCCGACATAATGGCTGCAGCCTCTTTAAGGTGCAGTTCCTTTTTCATAATCTTTTCCATAAAAGCGTTCATATCCTGAGGCTCTGCCTTTTCCCGGGGTTCTTCATTATAACCGGAAAGGACGAGCGCCATTTCACCTTTGGCGGTTTGTTTTTCGAATAATCTAATTATATCAGAAATCTTCCCCCTGACGACTTCTTCGTGTAATTTGGTGAGTTCCCTGGCAAGGGCTGCCTCCCTGTCACCGAGGCAGGCAAGAATGTCTTCCAGGGTTCTCTTGATTCTCCGGGGAGATTCGTATAAAACGATGGTTCTCTCTTCTCTCTCAAGCGCTTTTAGCCTTTTTTTTCTTTCACTCCCTTTTGGCGGCAAAAAACCTTCAAAAACAAAGCGGGCAGAGGGAATGCCTGATATAGTTATGGCTGAAACAAGGGCAGACGGTCCCGGTATGGTAACCACCTCATGCCCTTGGCGGACAGCTTTGTTAACGAGCTGAAAACCGGGGTCCGAGATGCCGGGGGTGCCTGCGTCGGAAATGAGCGCTACCTTTTTGCCTTCTCTCAACTCATCTAAAAGAAGCGCTGCTTTTTTATCTTCTTTGGCGGCAAAGTAGCTGACGAGCTTTGTTTTAATGCCGTAACGGGTAAATAATTTTCTCGAATGTCTCGTATCTTCAGCAGCAACAAGGTCTGCTTGAGCAAGAATATCGAGCGCCCGCAGGGTAATATCCTTTAAATTACCTATGGGCGTGGAAACAATATAAAGGGTCCCCTTAAACGCTTCATCAGCTTTGCTCATCAAGCCCCCTGTACCTGTTTACAATCGGCATACGCCTGTCCCGCCCGAAAGCCCGGGGCGTAATTTTTATGCCCGGCGCGGCCTGACGCCTTTTATACTCGTTATTATCGACGAGGCGGATCACTTTTTTCACGACAGCTTCATGAAAGCCGTCTGCAACGATTTCATCGCAGGACATGTGATTTTCCACATATCTTTGCAGAATGGCATCGAGTGTATCATAGTCAGGCAAACTGTCCCGGTCCAGCTGGCCGGGCCGGAGTTCCGCAGAAGGAGGCTTGGTGATACTGTTTTCAGGGATCAGTTCCCGGCCCGCCTTCTCATTAATGTATCGCGACAATCTGTAAACCAGTGTCTTGGGAACGTCTTTGAGTATGCTGAAGCCCCCGGCCATATCACCGTAAAGGGTGGCATATCCCACACTCACCTCGCTTTTGTTTCCTGTTGTAAGGACCATTTTCCCAAATTTGTTCGACAGGGACATGAGCAGGTTGCCCCTGATCCTGGCCTGGATATTTTCTTCCGTTACATCTTCGGAAAGACCCTCAAACACCCTTTCAAGTGATGATTTGAAAGTCTCAAAAAGCGGCCCAATGGCTATGGTGTGAAATTCGATGCCCAGGTTCCCGGCGAGGGCCTGGGCATCATCAATGCTTCCCTGTGAAGAATAGGGTGACGGCATGGCAACACCGGTAACCCTGTCAGCCCCTATGGCCTTAACGGCAATGGCTGCCGTGAGGGCCGAATCGATACCGCCGCTAAGCCCGATAATGACGCCTTTAAACCCGTTTTTTCTTACATAATCGCTTACACCCAAAACAAGGGCGCCATATATTTCATCCACTTCTTCCTTCCCGGAGGCAAGATAACCTTTTTCTGCAATGCGGTTATCCTCAATTTCTCCTTCAAGGGGAATAATTTCCTGCCTTGAAAACGATGTGGGCGTACTTTCCACAAGCACATCGGCAATAAGAAGCGTTTCCTCAAAATGTGGCGCCCTGGCAATAAGCTTTCCCTTTTCATCCATAATGAGACTGCCGCCGTCAAAAACAAGCTCATCCTGCCCCCCCACAAGGTTTGTATAAGCGATCATCACTCCGCTTTCCCGGACTCTTTCAGAGAGAATCCTTTCTCTCTCTTTTTGTTTTCCTGCATGAAAGGGAGAGGCATTAAGATTTAGAATAAGCTTTGCCCCTCCTTCCCTGGCCAGGCGCATGGCCGGCCCCGAAGAATGCCATATATCTTCGCAGATATTGACACCAAATCTTAGGCCGTCCAGTTCAAAAACGGGACATTTCTCCCCTCCGCGAAAGTAACGCTTTTCATCGAAAACCCCGTAATTAGGGAGGATTATCTTGTGATAGATTCCTTTAACGGCACAATTATTTATAAGAGCAGCCGCATTATAAAGATCTTCGCCCTTTCTGTCGGCAAAGCCCATAACGGCCGTTATGCCATGGCACTTTGAAGCTATCATTTCAAGGGCAGAGAGATTGTCCTTTATAAATCGCTTTTTAAAAAGCAAATCTTCCGGCGGATAACCGGTAATCGTCATTTCGGGGAAAACCACTATGTGGGCCCCTTTTTCCCGTGACCGGTCTATAAAGCGGATTATCTTTTCCGAGTTGCCGTCAATGTCTCCCACGGTACAATTAAGCTGGCCGAGGGCCAATCTTAGCGTTTTCATTTTAATCAACTATCCTTCCCTGGTTTTACTTCGAAAATAGACACAGATTAACCGTGATAAAGATATAATTTTCACAGATGTCATTTGAATAATCAATGCCATGTAATAAAAATGCGGTATAAGCAAAGACACCTCTTCCAAAGAGTAGAGTGGACTGTGAAAATCCTGTATGTCAGTGAATATCAGTGTCTAAAATATTATGAAAATTACAGCTTATATTTAACACTGCTCAATTTAAAAAACAAGGCAACTTTAATAATAGCTTTGTTCCTCGGCCATTTTCCGGATATTAGGCACGTCACGCAGGCGCCTGACAAGAAATTCTGCGCCAAGTCCGCTCAATAGTCCCGCCAGCATGGAAAATAAAAGAAAGAGAGGGAGAAGGAGAAAGATCTGGAAGTGTTTTATGAGAATCAGGTAAGCTACGACGACCTGGACAAAGGTGTGGGTATAAGCGCCGATAATACTTATGCCGATGACGCTGAAAAAGGGATGCAGATACCTGCATAAAAAGGCAAGCGCCAGCGTGCTTGCAACTCCGCCGGAGAGTGCAAGGAAAAAGGAGGGTGTCATTATTGTGCCCGTTAGCAGCGTACCGATAAAAATTCTTAGCAAAGTAACCGTCATACCCGCTTTTAAACCGAAAAGCATGATCGTTGCCAGAGTGATAATATTCGCCAAACCAAATTTGAGCCATGGAAAGGGGGTGGGGAGAGAAGATTCAAGCGTATGAATTACAATGGCAAGCGATGCCAGAAGCGAAAGATAGACACGATATCTCAGCTTCTCTATGATCATCGCACCTTAACCTTACCGGCAAGCCCTTTGGAAACAACTATATTGCGGTCTTTATCGATGAGCATCCCCTCAACACCTTGCAGGGATTCAATGAGTTTAAGGCCCTCCGTGGGGCCCAGAACAAAAATGGCTGTCGAAAGGGCATCTGCCGTGACGGCATCTTCTGCTTTAATGGTAACGCTCATTAATTCATCAGCCGGATAGCCTGTTTTCGGGCTGAGAATGTGATGATATCTCTTTCCTTTATGCGTAAAAAAACGCTCATAATCTCCCGAGGTAACAATAGCCGATTCATTCTCTTCAACATCGATATGAGCAATAACCTCTCCCTTTTTTCTGGGATGCTGAATTCCTATTCGCCATTGCTTGCCTTTCTTTTTACCCCTGATAACCATATCGCCGCCGGCATTGATAATAAAATCTTCAATCCCTTTGGCAAGCAGAATTTTTGCAGCTTTATCTATAATATATCCTTTTGCAATACCGCCGAGATCAAGGTGAACCTTGTTCGAGGTTTTTACTGTGGCAGAAGAGAGATCCAGCGTTACCGAAGAAGCGCCTGAGCCCTGAAGCGCACTTTTTATCTCATCTTCATGAGGCGGGGTTTTCCTGCCCTCTTCAAAATTCCAGAGTTCACTCAATTTTCCCACAGTAATATCAAAAGCGCCCCCGCTGATTTTTGAAAACCGGAGAGCGCTGTTCATTACTTCCAGAGTTTCCGGAGATACTTTAATTCCCTTGCCCGGCCGGGTATTGGCCTGCCGGATGTCACTCCCCTCCTGGTGCCTGCCAAGGAGATTTTCAAGCCTTTTAATCTCATCGAAGGCTGCCGAAACAGCCTCATTGTTTTTGCCGGCATCTCCTTCATTAAAAAGCGTAATTTCAACAACCGTATCCATGAGGACTCTTGTCCTTTTTATGACCTTTTCCTCTACACCGTTGTTTCTCGAAAGGAGAAGGATAACTAAAACAAGCGTTGCAACAGGCATGAATGACTTGACAAACTTATTATTCAACAGTAAAACCTCGCACTTTTTCTACTCTCCATGTGTTTAGTATATCGATAACCTTCTCTTCTGCGCCCGGGGCCATAAGGTGTACGCCATGACAATGGGGACGGAATGTTTCTATCTGCCCTGCTGCCATCTCAATTCCTCTTTCAAGTGGATTGGACGATTTTTCAAGCTTTTTAATCATCTCCTCCGGTACGGTCACACCGGGAATATTGGCATTTAAAAACCTTGCCATTCCCGCTGATTTTAAAAGAATGATTCCTGCAAGAATTTTAACGTTATGCTTTTCGGCAAGGGAAACCGTTTTTTTGAGACCGTCCTTATTAAAAATTGCCTGACTTTGAATAAAACGGGCGCCGGCCCTGATTTTCTTTTCAAAGCGCAGCAGTTGGGGCTCCAGCGGATTTGCCGACGGGGTAACAACGGCGCCGGGAAAAAGGTCCGTTGCCTCTGAAAGGGGATTGCCCATCATATCCGTTCCTGAATTGAGCTTTTCAGCTATTTGCAATAAATGTGTCGAATCGATATCAAAAACGGCCTTTCCCTGGGGATGATCACCCATGGTGATGTAGTCACCGGTGAGGGCCAGTATATTTTTGATGCCCAGCGCATGAGCGCCAAGCATATCGGACTGGAGGGCAAGGCGGTTTCTGTCTCTGCATGTAAGCTGGTAAACAACGTCCAATCCCTCCGAGGCAAGGAGGGCCGAAGCAGCGAGGGAACTCATACGCATAACGGCCCCCTGGTTATCGGTAACGTTGACGGCATTTACATGAGAGCGCAAAAGCTTTGCTTTCCCGACAAAGGCCGCAGCGTCCGTCCCCTTTGGCGGACCGACTTCAGCCGTTATGGCAAACTCTCCGGCAAGGAGGGCCTCTTTTAGCGATTTCATTATTCCTTTACCTGATTTGCAGTGAAGAGGGTTTTAGGTTGAATGAATAATCCTTGGGAGGTGTAATAGCCATAAATTCATCGAGCCTGCCCTCTTTTTTACTGCGATTGTAAATATCGACCCAAATGCAGGCAATGGTTTTATCTACTTCACAGCGGCCATTGTCGACACCGCCGCAAGGGCCGTTGAGGAGTCCTTTGGGACAGCGCGTGACGGGACAAAGACCAGCCGTATTGTTAAGCTCACATTTGCCGCACAAGGAGCACTTTTCAGTAAAGTCGCCGCTCCTGTTAATGTTGCCCAGGAAGCGGGTGTCCACACCTGTATAGACGGGTTTGTCCGGCAGGACCTGGGCAACGGATTGTACGGCAGCGCCACAGGCCAGAACCATAACGGCGTCAGCCCGGCTCACTTCATCCTTTCTTGTTCTCAATTCCTTTTTCGTTAGCGGAATGTGGCAGGGCTCGGTAACGACAACACTGCCTGTTGTTTCAATACGGGCGTCACCAAGTAAGGAGGCCATCGCTTTGAGGTCTTCTTCGCCCCCCGTTTTACACTGGGTGGAACATTCTCCGCAACCGAGCAGAAATATTTTTTTCTTACCCTTCAGAACCTTCTCAAGGTCCTGAAACTTTTTTTTGCTGGTTATTATCAAGAAGCAAGACCGGCTTTATTTTTGGCAGCTTCAAGGGTGTTGTATAAGAGCATTGTAATCGTCATGGGCCCCACGCCACCGGGAACGGGTGTAATAGCCGAAGCAACATTGGATGCCGCTTCATATTCCACGTCGCCCACAAGCTTTCCATCAGGCAGCCTGTTAACACCCACATCGATGACAACGGCGCCCTCCTTGATCCAGTCTCCCTTGACCATTTCAGGCACACCGACGGCGGCAATGACGATATCTGCCGATCTGACCTTGTCCTTCAGGTTTTTTGTTCTCGAATGGCAGATGGATACGGTTGCATTCTTTTGCAGGAGCATCATGGCAACGGGCTTGCCCACAATGTTACTTCTGCCGACAACGACGGCCTCTTTTCCCTCCAGTTCCGTTCCGGTACGCTCAAGCATTTTTATAACGCCATAGGGGGTGCAGGGCTGAAAGGAAGGTTTGCCGACAATGAGACGCCCTACATTATAAGGGTGAAAACCGTCAACGTCTTTTGCCGGTGAAATGGCCTCCAGGACTTTTGTCTCGTTAATGTGCTTCGGTAATGGAAGCTGCACGAGAATGCCGTGCACTTTATCATCATTATTTAACGCATTGATGAGTGAAAGAAGCACTTCTTCAGGTGTATCAGCAGAAAGCTTGTGTTCTGCCGAATAAAAACCGGCCTCTTTGCAGGCCTTCTCCTTCATGCCGACGTAAACTTTGGAGGCAGGGTCCTCTCCCACCAGCACAACAGCCAGACCGGGCGTTATATTCTTCTTCTTTATCAGTTCTCCCGCTTCTGCTGCGATTTCAGCTCTCATTTCAGCTGCAATCTCTTTTCCGTTAATTATTTGAGCCATTACTTTTCTATTCCTCTTCTTTTTAATTGATAATTATTATTTTTTTCTACATATAATTTTCTACATATAAAATAAGCCTCCTAGTATAAATGATGCCATTTACTATGTAAAGTTGTAGTTGAAATGAGTTGCTTTGATCTTCGATTTGAATTTAAAATCTAAATGTGATATGAAAGGTGTTATAAACCTGAAAATATCAGCAACCACTTCCATAGGGAAATATCCGGGAATTTAAAATAACAAGCAATAAAGTATAATTTACCTTTGTCAGTTAGAGGCGGCAGTGGCCGCCTCAACGCTTTGTATCCCTTTGCAGGAGAAGAATTTGTCGAAGGAAGATAAAAAAAGTATGGCCAGAACAGGTGAGAGAAGAAAAAACCTGATTAGCATTAATGACGAACTTAAAAAAAATGAGCGCATACTGGCAGGCGCCGAGGAACTCTCCCGTGTGGGCGGATGGGAATTTGAACTGGCTGCCGGTGAAATCTGGCACTCGGACCAGCATCATAGAAATTTCGGATATCAACCGGGGGCTTTTCCTGCCCAAATAGATTTTTTTCTAAACAGTATCATTCATCCCGATTATGTAAAAGCTTTCAAATCAGCCTTTGAGAAAATTAAGGAGACCGGTGAACCGGTAGAACTTGATTTTAAGGCAAGACTGAAAACAGGAGAAGTACACCTCTTTCGTTCCCTTTGCAAGGCAAGAAAAGACCATACAGGCAATGTAACTGCCATTTACGGCGCCACCATGGATATTACGGAACAAAAGGCGGTGGAAAAAGCGCTTTATGAATCAGAACTTAAATACCGAAAACTCTTCAACCAGGCTGCAGATACCATACTGCTGATCGATCCTCAAACGGCAGACATCCTCGAATTTAACGAAAAGGCCCACAAAAGTCTCGGTTACAGCAGGAGGGAATTTAAAAAGTTGCGGCTTTCCGATATTGAAATGGGAGAAACGGAAGAGGAGATTAAGGACCGTATAGATAATATATTAAAAAAAGGGTCTCACATATTTGAAATAAGACATCGAAAAAAGAGCGGAGAAATCCGGGATACAATAGTCAGCGCAACGGCTATTACCATAAGAGGGAAAAAGCTGCTTCAGAATATCCTTTACGATATAACGGAAAGAAAAAAAGCGGAAGAGGAATTAAACAAATTCAGGTTTCATCTTGAGGAAATGGTTAAGGAGCGAACAGCTGAACTCTTTGAAACCAATGAGAGACTGAATACGGAAGCAGAGGAACGCTGTAAAGCGGAGGAAGCCTTAAGGAGGTCCGAGAGAGATCTAAGGTCCATTATCAATAACATGCAGGACACCTTCTATCGAACCGACAGGGAGGGCCACTTTATTATGCTGTCCCCCTCGGTAACGGAACTTGCAAGTTACAAACCGGAAGAGCTTATCGGCACTAAAGTTGCCGATTTGTATGAAAATCCTGATGAACGTCAGGTTTTTATTGAGAAACTGGAACAATCAGGAGGAAGGCTGGCCAGCTTTGAAACCGTTATAAAAGGGAAAAACGACTCATCAAAGTGGGTTTCTACAAGCGCCAGATTCTATAAAAATATGGAGGGAGAAATTGCAGGTGTTGAAGGCATCGTCAGAGACATAACGGAACGAAAAAGAATGGAAGAAGAAATTATAAAAGGCCAGAGACTGGAATCAATAGGCATTCTGGCCGGCGGGATTGCACATGATTTTAATAATATTCTTACGGCTATTCTCTCAAATGTGGAATTTCTCAAGGAATATATCAGTGAATTTGCTTCCGTTGACGATTCGGTCCGTCAAATACTAAATGGCGCTGAAAGTGCCGTTACACGCGCAACTAAACTGACCCGTCAACTTCTCACCTTTTCAAAGGGAGGTGACCCTGTATTGGAAACAGCCTATATCTGTGATCTTCTCAGGGAAGCGGCGGCTTTCTCCTTAAGAGGCACAAATGTAAGACACAAGTGCTATCTCCCTGAGGATGTCTGGCCCGTAAAAATAGACAAGAGCCAGATGTCCCAGGTCATTAACAATATTATAATTAATGCCAGACATTCCATGCCCAATGGCGGCACCATTAATATAAGGTCCCATAATGAGAATATTGACAAACAATCCTTGCTTCCTTTATCGGAAGGCCGCTACGTCAGGTTCAGTATCAGCGATAAAGGGTATGGCATATCAACTGAAAATTTAAACAGGGTTTTTGATCCCTATTTTACGACAAAAGGCGTGGGAACAGGTTTGGGCCTGGCAACGTCCTACTCTATTATTAAAAGACACAAGGGGCATATCGAGGTTGAATCGAGGTTAAAAAAAGGCACCACCTTTCATGTCTATCTTCCTGCCACGACAAAAAGACCGCAAAACAATAAGAAGTGTATTGATTTGCCGGTCATGACAGGACAGGCGAATATCCTGCTCATGGAAGATGAAGATATTGTAGCCAACTCTTTTAAAATACTGATCGGCAAAATGGGTTATCAGTTTAAACATGTAAAAGATGGCCGTGACGCCATCAGGGTTTATGAAAAAGCGAAAGAGGAAGGAATATTATTTGACGCCGTTATTATGGATTTAACCATCCCGGGAGGTATGGGGGGCGCTGAAACGATTGGAAAGCTGCTGAAAATAGACCCCTTTATTAAAGCCATTGTTTGCAGCGGCTACTCGGAAGATGACGTTATGGCCAACTACAAAAAGTATGGTTTTTGCGCTACCCTTCAAAAGCCTTTTTCAAAACAGGCGCTCCTCCGGGTCTTATCAGAGGTCTTAAATAACTAGTACTCCTCTCCCAGCCTCTCCTTCACATCACTATAAACATAGGCCCTGTTGCGGCCTTCCTTTTTGGCAAGGTAGAGCGTTTCATCGGCCTTTGAGATGAGCAGCGATTTGGTGTCGGCATCGCCCGGATAAGTGGCGATACCGATACTCATGGTTATTTTAAGGGACTTGCCGTCACCAATAGGGAAGTCGGTTTCTTCAATGGTTTTTCTCAGCCTTCCGGCAATTTCTATGGCCATTTTCTTGTCGGCATTAAGAAGGATGGCGGCAAATTCTTCACCACCGTACCGGGCGGCAAAATCAACGTTTCTAATGGAAGAGGTCAGTATTTGCGATACCCCTTTCAGTATCTTGTCCCCTGCCGGGTGACCATAAACGTCGTTTACCTTTTTGAAGAAATCGATATCGGTGAGAAAGAGCGCAAATTTATCCTTGTAGCGGTCAGATCTTTCCAGCTCTTCAGACAGCCTCTCCTGAAAATATCTGTGATTATTAAGTCCCGTAAGACCATCGGTAATGGCCATCTCTTCCATCTTTTTATAGATAGTGGCATTCGATTTTGCCATGGAGACATGGGTCGTCATGGCCTCAATAAGCTTAACATCGTAGGGTGTGTATGACTTTCGATCTTTCCTGGCCGTCAGGTAGACACCTGATACGACATTGCCGACAATAAGGGGGAGGGCCAGAAAGGAACCCATCCTTGCAATGGGGGGAGGCAGGTCGGGAAAGACTTTTTTTACGATGACGTCACGCGAGTAGTGATAGGGTTGCTCCTTCTTGACTACCCACTGGAAGATGCTTAAATTATGGTCATTGCCCTTTTTTAAAAGCTCATTTGCCCCCTCTCCCATGGCCTTGACGAAATGGATTTCCCCGCTGTTATTCTTTAGGGCAATGGCCGAAAGATCGTAATGGACAACATCGTTACTGAATTTAAGGGCCATATCGAGAATTTGTTGAGGATCGAGCGTTGAGTTAAGTTCCTTGGTAAGTTTATAAAAAGCCTGAAATTCGAGGGCCTCCAACCTCATTTTTTCCATAGTGGCTGATTTCTTCAGACTTTCCCGGATAGTGCTGCCGGCCAACTGCAAAAGCTTTTTATCCTCCCTGTTAAAGGCACTGCCCGTCCTGTCTACACAGAGGATTGCTTTTCCGCTGTTATTATCAAGGAGAACAGGAATCCCGATAAAGGCTGTCGCAGCTTCTATCCCTTTATAATAACCGGTTGATACTTTTTCAGAAAGTCTGTCCGTAATAAGGGGCTGTTCATTTTCATCTATCCAGCTAAGAAGGTTTTTCCCTTTTTCCCGGGGGACAGTCCGGCTGAACCCCTTGCTGTCACTAACTGCCGCAACGAGTTTAAAGCAATCTTTTCCCACGATAAAGAGACAACAGCTAAAGGCGTCCAGCATCTCGTGCAAAATGCCCAGCGTATCTGATATGGCATTACTCAGATGGTAGGCCGAATCGAGAAAAAGCTTGTCTTTAATCTCCTCCGATATGGCAAGCTGGGAATCATCCTTTCTTCCTGACTCAATCAATATCGATGTTGCCAGTGTTCCCAGCTCGTCGAGGCGCTCGGTGGCCTCTTTTTTTTCCTGTCGCTCCAGGGTAAGAAATGTCTCCACGACGGCAACAATGGCAACGATAAAGAGGGCCCTGTAGATACCCTCAGCCATTGAAAGGGATTCATTAGCAAAATAGGAAAGGAAAAAGGCATGGAGGCCGTTTAGAAGAAGCACGAGAGCCGTATAGGTTACCGCTGCCAGAAAGGGGTGGGTAAGGGCCAGGACAATCAGTATAAAAATATCAACGGGAAAGGGTTCAACGCCCGTGCCTGCCAGAAAAAGAAAGAGCGCTTTTACAAAAAGAATAGCAACCAGTCCAAAAGTGATTCTTTTTTTAAGAGACAGTTTTTTTTCTTTTAAATTTCTTGACAGATAAAAAATAAATAAACAAGCCAGGGGGAAAAGGAGTAATAGCTTTATAATCTTTCCATAAGCGGCGCTTTCAAAAAAGCCGAGGGAGATAAAAGACGCGTAAAGGGCAATGACTGCATAGGGTATTGACTTAACCACCAGATACCACCTTTCAGCACAAAAATGAAAAAAGTATAGTCATTAGGCATTTCAATGTAAATAATTCTTTAATTCGCGGTTTTAACAATGGAGCAAGCTTTTCATCATTTACCGGATCCCATCACCTGACAATATTAGAATTTATATTGCCTTAATAATCAACCTTTTTCTCCAAAAGTTCCGGAAAGGGGTGATAGGTTAAAAATAGGTGGCAGGCTTAATTACTTCCCTGTCATGGCCGTTCTTGTTGTTTTTTTCCTCATATCAAAGGAATGGAAAACTTGCCCTGGACGGTCTTCTCCCGTCAGCATGGGTCGAGGCTGATTGTATGGCCTATGAAAATCGTGAAACCGGCACGGCCTGCGTGCCCGGATGGACAGACAAATGCCGGAGCGCTTGCAGGATTCGGGTATTAGTCTTTCTGCGAAAACAGGATTTTATCACCCGTAAAAAAGTGCTATTCAAACCAAACGGTCTGTGATATTTTCAAAGATGCTATTATAATTTAAATCCCGTCAAATAATGAAATTGTATAAAAAAGCGTTATTAACATTATTTATTACCTTTATTGCAGGGCCTGCCCATGCCGACAGGCGGACGGAAGAGGTCTATAGCCGGTATAAAGACCAGGTTTTGCAGGTAAAAATCCTTGATCGTTCATCGAACACCAAATCGGGCATCGGTTCCGGTTTTGTCGTTTCCACCGATGGTTTTATCGTTACCAATTATCATGTCGTTTCCCAGCTTGTTCATCGTCCCGAAAGTTACCGGGCCGAATACCTGAAGGAGGACGGCAGCAAAGGAGACCTTACCCTTATTACCCTCGATGTAGTCCATGACCTTGCCTTGCTTAAGGCTGATGACCTGAGAGAGAATTATTTCGAACTTGAGCGTAAGGTCCCTGTCAAGGGGGAAAGCCTCTTTTCGCTTGGCAACCCTTATGACCTCGGCCTTACTATTGTGGAGGGGACTTATAACGGCCTTCTTGAAAAATCACTTTATGAAAAGATACACTTTACCGGATCCATTAATCCCGGCATGAGTGGAGGGCCTGCGCTGAACAGGAAAGGCCGTGTTGTGGGAGTCAATGTTTCCACGGCAGGCAACCAGGTCAGTTTTCTCGTTCCCGTCAAGTACGTCATTGCCATGCTTGAAGGCGCCCTGGATGAAGATGCGCCTGTTGAAACACCGGTGGAAACGGTGAGAAGGCAGCTCCTCCATAATCAGGCCCGCTACATGGATGATCTCCTTGGAGATTCTTTTGAGACAGTTCCCATGGGGCGTTATTTGCTTCCCGCCGAGGTGGCGTCCTATATAAAGTGCTGGGGGAACACGAACAAAAAGGAGGACCTCTTTTACGAAGGTATCTATCAGTCCTGCTCTGCTGAAGATGATATTTATCTTACGAACCGGCTCTCATCGGGGGCCATACGATTCAGACATGATCTGTTTACTACCGGTAAGCTCGGTCCTCTCAGGTTTTTCGGATTGCTCGAAAAGCGGTTTCAAATGCCCCATATGTCTCTTGGCGGTGATGAAGAGAGCGTCGCTTCCTACCGTTGCCATGCCGACTTTATTAATAACGGCAGCCTGGAATTCAAAGCCGTTTTTTGCATGAGAAAATACAAGAAGCTTGCCGACCTTTACGATTCCTTCATGACACTCATGACCCTGTCAAGTGGCAGTGAGGCGCTCCATTCAACACTGGTACTGTCCGGAGTCAGTTATGAAAATGCGGCTAATTTCAATAAAAGCTTTATCGAGGCTATTAGATGGAAGTAAGGGAAGAAAATAACGTTCCTCCCGTCAAGCGAGTTGACCGCGGCAGTCTTGTCGGCTATATCGAGGTGCTGGGCCGTTCGGGAAAGGTCTCTGCCCGTTATTCAGTGAGAAAGCGGGGCCTTACCTTCGGCAGGGCTTATAATAATGATGTCGTTATTGAAGATCCTTATATCTGTCCCCACCACCTTGAAATTATATGGGATGAGGAAAATGGCCTTGTGGCGAGAGACCTCGGTACCGTTAATGGCCTGCTGCGTGAGAATGAAAAGATGAAAGTCGATTCCATTAAACTTGTTTCGGGTGTTAGATTTCGAATTGGAAGGACCACTTTCAGGTTTTACAGCCATGATTACGAGGTGCCTGAGACGATTGTAGACAGTTATGCCATGAGCCCCTTGAAGGCCCTTGAAAGCAGGCTGATGCAGGCCACTATCTTTACAGGCGCTCTTTTCTATATATTCGGCGATTACTGGATGGAGTCATACAAAAAATTTGATACGCTGCACTTTACCTACGGAATGATCGGGATCTTTTCTCTCATTGTTGTCTGGTCATCTTTCTGGGCTTTTACGAGCCGCATGCTTACCCACCGGTGGAACCTGTTTATTCATTGTGCCATTGCGTCGGCAGGGATTGTCGCCATCTCTCTTTTTGATGTCGTACTTTCCTATATGAGTTTTGCCTTTGCTCTTGACCATTTTCAAAGGATTGTCAGCGCTGTCGGGATGGGTCTTTTAATAGCAGGAATCATTTATACCCATCTCCGCTTTGTTTCCTCAGCCCTGCCTTTTCATCTTGCTTCTGTATCATCGGCTGTTGCCATCGCTTTTGTAGGCATGACGCTTTTGCTTTCGCACCTTGAAAAGAAGGATTTTAATTATTCTCCCCGTTACAATGTGACGTTGAAAGCGCCCGCTTTCAAGATAGTAAAAAGCAAGAGCCTGGGGGATTTTTTTGAGTCTGCACGGGAATTGAAAAGTGAGATGGATGGTGACTGAAAGGGATCTGACAGAGATTTGATTTTCACTGATAATTTATGATTTACGCAGATAGATCACTTATGAATGCTTAAGTAAAAAAGTGTGTTTGCCAACTTGTTCCAGGGTTTAAAATTATCCATGGAAACCATGGCCCAAGGCAGCAATTTCCTAACCGGACATTGCCGGGTCCAGCTGCCCTTACCAGGGCAAATTTACCCCCGCTGGAGCAGCCTGTAAATTTCCCGCCTGTTTTGCGCCTTAAGGAGGGCTTCCCTCGTTTCTTCAGACATGACGAATTTGGCGATTCTCGATATTTGCGTCAAATGTTCTTCCGGCCTGTCATGAGGACTGAGGACCATAAAGACGAGAGATATGCGGGTCTCGTCATGGGGGCAGATGATAGGAGGATCGACCCTGGCCAGTATGAGTATGGACTCATCAAGCTGGTCCGTATAGGTATGCGGCAGGGATATGCCGTGGCCGATGGCGCTGCTGAAATCCTTCTCTCTTGCAAGAAGGTCCTTCATAAGTGAAGAAAGCTGCAAGTCGGGATATTGGGGCTTTACGAGAACAAGCATATTGTGGTAAAGCGCTTCCAGCGTTTTGTCCTTGCTGAAGATAATCCACTCTTCGTTAGTGAAATCGAGCAGACTGCTCGTTGGTCTCAATGTAAGAAATAATGCTTCACCTGCATAGTCTTGCGGCATTTCCGGCGCAAAAATTGAGCCGTACTTACACATGAGGATCTGTCCTTCTCTCGCCGGGGCGGGAAGCCTGTCAATGGATGTGCAGGTAATGAGAGTATCCTGCTCCACGTTTTCTGCAAGGATGGTCCTGATATCGAAGTTTGTCCAAATGGCTTTCCCTTTTCTGGGGCCTGTACCCGGTTTCACCAGGCTCGAATTTCCGTAACCCCAGTAATAAAGCCGTGATCTGCCGAGCAGTTTTTGCCAGCGCCGACAAAGCAGATGATTGAGGTCTTCGTTCTCGGTAATGGCGAGAACATTACCGATGGCGTAAAGTTCAACATGCTGGGCAGGATCGATGGTCATGGCATTTTCGCACAGTGCGGTAATACCTTCCCTTTTTGCTACTTTAACTTCACGGGGATTGGTGTCGAGAAGGACCACGCTTTCGCCGTTGTCCTGGATAAATTTGGCCACGGCCCGGGCCAGTTTGTGTGCGCCCACGATAAGCCAGCCTCTCGGCCTCGGTTCGAGGACGCCCAGCATTTTTCCTACATGCTTTGCCGTAAAGCCCTGGAAGATAACCGTACCGGCTATAACAGCATAGGTGAAGGATTCGAGGAAATCGGCATGAAGAAAGTTTTTATCTTTCAGGTGAAAGGCAAAGAGTGATGACATGGAGGCCGCCACGATCCCTCGCGGGGCTATCCAGCTTAAAAAGAGTTTTTCTCTTACCTTAAGGGTGCTGCCCCATGTAGAGAGAAAGATATTTACAGGTCTGATGATAAACATGACGATGACAACAACGGTGATCAATGTCGTTCCGTAATTCAAAAACTTTTCCGTCGTAAGATTGGCGGCAAGGAGCATGAACAGGAGGCCAATGAGAAAATCTTTGAGTTCTACTTTGTATTCGATAATTTTGTCAAGCTGGGGCGTCTCTTTATAGCCGAGAAGGAAACCCTGGATGGTCACACTCAGGAGGCCGCTTTCCGTAGCCATACCGTCGGCAATGGTATAATTGAGAAGGGCGCTGGCCAGCACGAAAAAGTTGAGTCTCTCTTCGGGAATCCAGTTTTTTCTCAGGATATGAAATATTATGTAGCCAAAAGCAAGGCCCATAACGGCGCCTACGAAAAAACGGGAAAAGAAATTAAGATAGGCTTCGGGCTCACCGGCGCTAAGAATCCACTCGTAACAGAGGAGGGCAATAAAAACACCGATGGGATCAATGAGCACCCCTTCCCAGTAAAGTATATTGTGAAGGCTTTTCTTGACCCTGATTCGCTGAAGCAGGGGCCCGATAACGGTGGGACCCGTCACGATGATGAGGCTTGCCGACAGGAGGCAGAGCATGATATCAAAACCGAAAAGGACCTTGATTGCAAGGGCTGAAAGGCCCCAGGTAATGAGGACGCCTCTTGTAAGGACTCCCCAGATTTCAGAAGAAACCTGCCGGTAACCGGTTGCATCGAGGGTCAGCCCCCCCTCGAAGAGGATGATGGCAACAGAGAGAGATATAATCGTATTAAGGCCTTCTCCAAGGCTTTCAGGCTGGATAATGCCAAGAAATTCAGGGCCTGACAGTATGCCGGCAATAAGAAGGAGAACGATGGCCGAGATTTTCAGACGCTGGGAAATAAGAAAAAGGACAACACCGAGTACCGATGCGGCCACAAAAGTTATAAGCATTTGGTGGGACGTAGGTTCCATATTAATCCTTAAACCTTAACTAAAAGCGAAGACTAACAGGGTACCAAGAGGAGAATAAAAAGAGAAGGAAAGATTTAAACTTTCTCTCCCTTAATCCTGAAAAGGGCCGTGGGTTCATGCTTTCCGGCCTAAAACCTTTTCAAGCCTCCCGGCATCTTTTACGGCGTTTCCTTCGGCATCATTGTTGAAGTAGCTGTAGATGTCAAATCCTTTATTGCTGAAGTCTCTCATAATTTCTCCCCAGCGATGGATCTCTTCATCCCCATAAGACCCCGAATAAAGATTGCCTGTTCCATGAAAACGTATGTAAACGAAAGGCGCCGTCACAATTTTTGGGGTCTCAAAGCCGGGCATCTGGTAAAGACAAAGGGCTGCACCATGGTTTTTGAGAATACTGTAAGCTTCATCGTTAAACCAGCTCATGTTCCTGAACTCGAATGCAACTCTCAAGGCAGGATCGAGTGTTGATAAAAAAGAGCCCAGCCTTTCCCCGTTATAACCCCACCGGGGAGGGAGCTGAAAAAGGATGGGGCCCAGGTGATGATGCAGCAGTTTGGCCCTCTCTATAAAACCGGCTGTTGCCGCTTCAGTGTCTTTAAGCTTCTTCATGTGGGTTATGTACCTGCTCGCTTTTAGTGAAAAAAGGAAATTTTCAGGGACCGTCTCTTTCCATTTAATGAAAACTTCCTCCAGGGGCAGTCGGTAAAAGGTGTTGTTAATTTCGACACTGTCAAATCGGGATGCATAATAAGCGAGCCTGTCAGGGCTCCTTAAATTGGCGGGATAAAAAATTTCCCGCCAGTGATCGTAGCTCCAGCCGGAGGTTCCTGTGATAAAGCGTCCAGTCATATTATTGAAAGATAGTCGTAAAAAAGCTGATCGTCAAAAAATATAAGCCTGAAGCGCAATTTTCATTTATTCCTTTGACAAGATTATTATTTTGTCTATCATTTGGAGTAAGGTATTTATGAGAAAATTAATTCAAATTGCCACGTCGTCCAGAGAAGAATTGGTCGATATTACCGGTGAAATTTCAACCCGTGTCAGTGAAAGTGGGGTAAAAAACGGCATTGTTTCCGTTTATGCCCAGGGGGCAACGGCTGCCATCATGATACAGGAGAACTGGGATGACAGTGTTCAGATGGACGTTGTAAACCTGCTGAAAAAGTTGATTCCCAAAGGCCTATGGCTTCATGACAGGCAGGATGGCAACGGTGATTCACACCTTAAGGCGGGATTGGTCGGTCCGTCGGAAACCATACCGGTAATTGACGGCAGGCTGGGCTTGTCCCGCTGGCAGAATATCTTTTTCTGTGAGTTTGACGGACCAAGAAGTGAAAGAACCATTGTCTGCACGGTTATAGAGGAGAGGCCCTAATAAAAGCCGCCACTTTTATTAAGCTTAAAATCATATGTTTGAGGGCTTTGCAAGTTGCCCAAAGAGATTAATCCTGAAAACCGCTTTTTCCTTTCAGCACCGCTGCAGATATTCTCCATGTTAATCCCCCTGCCTTGAGGGTTTGTGAGGGCAAGGGACCATCAAACCGTCACGGAGCGATGTAATGAGGCGGCTTTATTCCCGGAGTTAATGCTTTTTCTCCCTCCAGTCATTTTACCGGTAAAAGCGTCCTTTTTATCTTGTCTGAACCGAGAACAATTTTACATAAACCGCACAGCCGGCTTGCATAGCCTCTGTATCTTTGATATGCTTGTGAACCAGGGGGGTGGCTGCTAATACATTTTAATGAAAATGTTGCCTCTTGCTTGTATCCGCATTTAAGGAAATCTCTAATAATTCCGGGCGAGAATAGAAAGGAATTAAAGAAGTCAGCTTCAGGGAAAAATGGCGGCCTATGGCGGGTTTGCAGGTAAATTATTAACGCGGAAGATGGCTTTTTTGAATTTTTGGATAGGTCCCTTGAATTATTAGCGTTTCTTTCAGGCATTAATTTTCCATTCGAAATGAATCGAGCGAAATGCTTACACTGTTTCAAACATCGATTAGGATCAGTTATGCCCGGTTCCGTCAAAGGGAAGTTTTAAAAAAAAACTTGAAGCGCTGTTGGAAAAAGGGGGGGGAGGTTCAGAGGCCCCTGACCTTATGGCCGGGGTCAAGGTTGCCGGAGAGGGGCTGCTATCAGGCTGAGAGACGCAAGGTATTTTGCAGGCAGGAGGTATCAATATGAAAGAAGATGCGGTCATCTTAAAAGGGGTTGTAGAGGAACTTAAAGGTCATTCTGTTTTTAGTGTAAAAATCTCCGGGGGAGAGACGGTCCTTGCCAGGATGGCAGGGCGCACGAGAAGAATGGGTAACAGGATTTTTCCCGGAACAGAGGTTGAAATTGAGGTCAGCCCTTATGATCTTACAAAGGGCAGGATCATTCATGTTTCATAATAAACCTTAAAAGAAGGGAAAATTATGTGCACAATTTGCGGTCACTTTTCATTGCGCGGAAAAGAAGCAACCAATGACATCTATGATATGCTTTATAAAATGCGCCATCGCGGACCGGACAGCCATGGTGTTTATCTCGATGGAAAAGTTGAAACGGGAGAGACCCTCGATGATATCAGGGATTTTCTCGAAGATGCCAAAATTGCCATGGGGCACTCAAGGCTCAGTATTGTTGGGCAGGGCAAATCAACCCAGCCCTATGTATCCTGCGACGGGAAGCTGACCATGATTCATAATGGTGAAATTTATAATTACCAGGAACTGTCCACGCTTCTTCTCAGAAACCATAACATCAAGAGTGAAAGCGACAGTGAAGTCATTATTCACCTGCTGGAAGAGACCTATGAAGGGGACCTCGTTGACGCCGTCAAAAAAGTCATGCCTTTGCTTGATGGCATGTATGCGCTTGCCGTTACCGATGGAGAACGGGTTGTCGTTACGAGAGATCCCGTAGGGAAAAAGCCCATCTACTTTATCAAAAACAGCAACATTATTTATTTTGCTTCCGAAAGAAAGGCCCTCTGGAACGGTAAAGAGGAACCGGTGAGGCTCATGCCGGGGCAGGTAATCGAAATCAGTGAGTTGGGTGCGAAGGTAAGTGACGGTTTTAATTACACCATGCCCCAGATCGACATCGTCGATTTTAAAGAAGCTGTCGATCTCTATAAGACGGCCCTCATCAATGCGGTAAACAAACGCCTTGGTGGTCTCAATGAAGGGAAGCTGGGTGTCATTTTTTCGGGGGGCGTCGATTCGGTTCTTATTGCCAACCTTCTTCAGCGTGCCGGAAAGAACATTATCTGCTATTGTACCGGACGGGAGGATTCGGGAGATATTATTGCGGCGAGAAAGGTAGCGGAAGAACTGGGGCTGGAGTTAAAGGCGACCATCATTGATGAAAGAACGGTAAGGGATATCATTCCGGAAATCATCAGGAGTGTCGAGGAAAGCGGCCTTTTACAGGTTGAAGTAGCCGTTCCCATGTATATGGCGGCAAAGATGGCGGCAGAGGACGGTATTCGGGTCATGTATACGGGGCAGGCGGCCGATGAGATCTTTGCCGGATATCCCTGGTATAACGATGTGTTAAAGGATCATGGCTATCTGCGGCTCCATGAAAAGCTCTGGGAGGACCTGAATTATCTCTATTCCGATACGCTGGAACGTGAAGACAAGCTTACCATGGCCCATTCCATTGAGCTTCGGGCCCCCTTTCTTGACAGGGATGTTATCGACATTGGCATGAAGATTTCTCCCCGGCTGAAGATCGAAAGTGAAGACGATAACATGAGAAAACGTGTTCATCGTCAGGCAGCGGTAGAGCTTGGCGTTCCGCCCTCGCTCGGCTTCAGGGCAAAGGACCCGGCCCAGTCCGGTTCCGGTATCCACGGTATCGTCGAAAAGATTGCCCTCGGGGCAAACGAAAAGATAGACGAGAAGCTGGTAGAGGAAAATATCCGGCGTGACAAGGGGAGTCTTTACAGGTATGGCGATGAAGAGTACGGCAAGTCCCTGACCCGGTCCTACCTTCAGTCTATTGAGGAAGAGATTAAAAAGAAGTATATTCCTCCTTTCCTCAACGTGGAAAAAGAGCGAAAACAGGGCAAAAAAAGCCGCAAGCAGCAGCTTGCATTTAATAGTTAAATTATTTTAATAAAATAAAGAAAGAAGGTTAATTTTGGAAGTAAGAGTTGTAGATAATCAGGTTGAAAAAGCGATTCGCCAATTGAAACGAAAAATTGCCACTGAAGGCGTGATGAAGGACCTTAAAAGAAAGCGGTTTTACATGAAGCCTTCAGTAAGAAAAAAACTGAAGCAAAAAGAGGCTGAAAAAAGAAGACAAAAGGCAAAACGATACAGATCTTACTAATTAGTGTCTATCCAGTAACTATAATAAATCAAACTTTGTTTTCAATTCGAAAAGAAGGGATTTTTTGCAAGGTCAAGGAAATCAAGGGTTTGCGCCGAGTTGTACTACTGTACATGGCACAAGCAAAACCGAAGATTGACGCAGAGATTGCGAAAAAGCACCCTTGACCGATGAAAACTAATTATATCCAGGTATGAAGCATCCTCTTGGTCATAGATCAGGTGTAAAAAAAGGCATTATTAACTCAGGCGCTTTTCTCTTTCTTTTGATGCTGCTTTCAGGTTTTTTTGCCTGCACTGAAAGTAAAGAGAGTGGTGCAGGGAAAAAAGAGCTTATCCGTTTTGTTACCTGGAAGCCAAACCAGCCTGAGGTCTGGGAAGAAGCGATCAGGCGTTTTCATAAAAAATACCCGGGGCTGAGGGTAGAACGCGAGATCGGCCCCCATTCGTCGACGGAATACCATGACCTGCTCACGCAAAAACTGAAAAATCGCGACACTTCAGTCGATGTCTTTTTTATGGATGTCATCTGGCCGCCCGAATTTGCCGCTGCAGGCTGGGCCTTGCCTCTCGATCACTATTTCAGTGAAGAAGAGCGAAAGAAGTTTATTGAGGGCCCTATCTTGGCCAATAGTTACGGCGGGAGTATTTATGGCGTTCCTTTCTGGATATCGGCCGGACTCCTGTATTACAGGAAGGACCTGCTTGACAAGTACGGCCTGAAACCACCCGGCACATGGGAAGAGATGGTTGGGCAGATAAAAACGATTCTCGCGGCTGAAAGGAAGGAAAAGCCGAATCTCAAGGGTTATTCGGCCCAGTTCAAGCAGTATGAAGGACTGGTTTGTAATATGCTCGAGTTCATTATGGGTGGCGGTGGAACGATTATGGACCCTGAAACAGGCAAACCGGGAATTGCCGGGCAGGAGGCTTTTGAGTCCCTGCGTTTTGTCAGGGATGAGATTGTCGGCGGCGTTGCGCCCAAGGGTATTCTTACCTATCAGGAGCCTGAATCACTTGATCTCTTTATCCAGGGGGGCGCTGTATTTCACCGCAACTGGCCTTATGCCTGGGAGGTTTCCAATAATAAGGAAAAGTCCCGCATTGCCGGCAAGGTGGGGATTTCTGTTCTCCCTCACTTTGAGGGTAAAAAGAGCTATGCCGCGCTCGGTGGATGGCAGTTCGGCATTAACCGCTATTCAAAAAAGCCGGATCTTGCCTGGAAGTTCATCGAGTTTATGACCAGCCCTGAAATAGAGAAGTTGCTTGCCGGGGAGGCCGCCCAGCCGCCGACACGTCTTTCTCTTTATGATGATGAAGAGGTTCTCAAAAAAAATCCTCATTTCAAAGATTTTAAAGCGGTTTTTTTAACAGCCTATCCCAGGCCCCAAAGTCCCTTTTATCCTGCCATCTCCAATATATTGCAGCGATATTTCAGCAAGGCCCTGGCCATTAAAGACAGCAATATCAAATCTCTTGCAAAAGAGGCAGAGGCCGAAATATTAGAACTAAGCAAGAAATTCGGAGAGAGATAACCTTTTTCAGGTTTATTCACTATTACGTGAAGAGGTAAAAAAAAATAGAGCCGGCTATTGACATTTCAATCACAATAACATTAAACTCACTCCTGGTTTTACTTAATTTGAGTAGAACAGAAGGTGATTACAGAAAATAAATTAAGGAGAAGATTATGAAGCATATGATTGTTATGGTAATGGCCGTTACCTTTTCCATGGCTGTAACCGCATGGGCTGACGAGGCCATGACAAAAGCGCAGGGGGATGCTATTTTGAAAGAACTCAAAGCGATCAAAAACCTTCTGGAAAAGCAGCAGAAGAATGTCCCTGCTCAGCCTAAAAAACCTGAACCGGAGGTGGTCGATGTCAAGGTCGGTGTCGAGGGCCCGACTCTCGGCAGGAAAGATGCGCCACTTACGCTGGTTGAATTCACAGACTATGAATGCCCCTATTGCAAGCGTTTCTATGATTCGACATTTGCCCAACTCAAAAAAAATTATATCGATACGGGGAAGTTGAAATTTGTTAGCCGCAATCTTCCTCTTCCTTTTCACAAGAATGCAAAAAAGGCCGCACAGGCTACCTCATGTGCCGGAGACCAGGGCAAATACTGGGAAATGAGGGATGTTGTCTTTAAAAACTCCCGTGCCCTCGGCGAGAATAACCTTTCCGTTTATGCTGAAAACCTGAAACTCGACATGAAAAAGTTCAATGCCTGTCTTGACAGTGACAGGCATCTCGACAAAATCGATGCCGATGTGAAGGCCGCCCGGTCAGCTTCAATTACGGGAACCCCCTCCTTTGTACTTGGCAAGAGTGTCAAGAAAGGGCAAATGAAGGGGGAAAAAGTGGTAGGCGCCCGTCCCTATTCAGACTTTGAAGCAAAGATTAAGGCAATACTGGCCGGGGGAAAGTAAAATAATTGAAATATATTTTCCCTGATAGCTCATCTTAATAAATACTGCTTTCCCCCCCCTTTTTTGAAAGGGGGGGGGATTTCTATACCTCCCCCTCAAAAAAAATAACCGATAGCAATATATGTCGCATATTTAGCAATATGTGTCGCGCATTTCTTTTTTCCCTGTGCTATAAATAGATAAATTTCGAATGAGAACCGTTGGTTCTCAAAAAAATCTAATAAAAAGGAGGAAAAGAAGTGCAAAAAATCAGAAAGTCAGTTTATTCAATTATCTTAATGGGGGTCTTGCTTGCCGGTTTGTCAACGGTGGCTATGGCAAGCAGTAATGCGGGGAAGATAGACATTAACCACGCAACGGCTGCCGAGCTTCAACAGCTAAAGGGTGTTGGAGAGGTCATTTCCGAAAGGATTATTGCCTATAGAGAAGAGTCGGGGCCCTTTAAAACAGTTGACGATATTAAAAACGTCAAAGGCATCGGGGAAAAGGTTTTTGAAAAGATTAAAGACTTGATTCATGTCGGTAAGGAGCCGTCGAAAGTTGTGAAACAGTAGAATTTCTATGTTTTGAATGAAGGGAGCCTGAAATAAGGGCTCCCTTTTTTTCTTTATTGTTTCTCTTGTGGAGTGCAAGGGACTTCGTTGCCTCCCTCCCCTTGAAAGGGAGGGAACTGTAATCTTAAGACATAATCAACTCAAACTCCGCTTCCCTCGCAGAAAGTCCATTTACCATTACTTCCACCTTGTGCAGCCCCGGATAATAAACACGGGTCGTGATTTTCTTAATGGCATGTTTTTTTGTCAAAATCAGTGTTTCATTTGCTAGGAGCGATGTCGTCCGCCATTTAAAGACCTTTGGTGACGTGTTGCCATTGGCCTTTTGGTGATGGATGATATAATCGATAATCAACGGCTGATCATGGTTGGCGCTTGAAGTCATTGAAAAAGCAAACTCCAGGAAAGAGCCAAACTCAACTTCTGCTGTTAAGATATTAATAGCAGCCTGCTCAATTTTTGGAGTTTCATAGCCTAAAACCTTTAAGGTTTCTTTGAGCCCTCTTTTAACCAGTGTCCGGCAGCTATGGCGGATCAATCGTTTCCTCTCCCGTCCGGCGCCTTTCATCCATTGCCCGGCAATACTGGCCACTCTGCCGGGGTGGTCTTTGGCAATATCATTCAGGTTATTTGCAACGGAACGGCGCACGTATTCCTTGTCATCATCTTTAAGTATTTCAAGCAGATCGATAACAGGTGACGGGTTTTTGATAAAGATAGGCAATCTCATGGCCCAGGGCAGTCGCGGCCGTGTTCCCTCCGATACAAGCCGCCGTACATGGTAATTGCTGTCTGTGGTCCAGGTTTTTAGTACAGACAAGGTTTTTTCCGGCGATTGGAGCAGAAAAAATCGTATGCCGAATTCCGATGAAGAACGTTTGGTCATCTCCTTAAGCAGTGTCATCGACAAATCAAAATGATCATGCCCCCGCAGTCCCACATAGTGCGCCATAGGCATAACGGCCCAGCCTGCAATGCCCTGTGAATCAATTGCCCCTGCCGAAAGATCATCTTCAAGTTCAGCACCCAGGCTTGCCAGCATAATTTCCCCGGCTTTTTCATAATCGGCAGGCAGGTGGTTCATCATGGCATGGGTAATCTGTTCGGACCGTTCCTTTAATTCAAGGGCATCCAGGTTTTTCGTTGCGGCAGAAATGAAGGCCCTGGCATCGAACTCGGCCCATTGCTTTTCAAAGTGTGCCGCCATTCCTTTAATGACTTCTTTGTTAAATAGATTTTTAAAAGGTTCAGCCATGGTATGTTTTCAAAGCCTCAGAATATTAATATCCAAATTGTCTTTTATTATCACTTTACTATCGTCGTGACTCCCAAATGGATAATCGCTAATTACAGCCTCACGTTCGGAATCACTTGTTCTTACAGAGATGACTACAGGGCTCTCAGCCTTTGGAGAAAAATAAGTTTTTATGGTATCACCTGACTTCAAAGACCCAAGATTCTTATTATTGAGAGCAGAGCTAATGACAATCTCTTTTATATTTTGGGGGCTTTTATTAGAAATATGCAAGTAAATAAGAGATTGGAGATAAATGCCGGCAGATAAAAAAGCAAAAGCAATAGGAAAATTTAGAAGCAGTAAAGTGGCAGGCAAAAGAACTCTCTTTTTAAATATCTGTCCCCATCCCTCGCCTGATTGCCAGTTTATAAATACAAAGAGAGAAAGCAGAATCAAACCGGTGCATGTGAGAACCCCTCCGATCATTAAAGTAAGCACCCCTGCTCCAAGGAAAAAGTCAGACCTGCTTAGCCAGAAGCCAAAAAGACTGAAAAATGCCGGGACAAGAGGGATACCCCAGCAGCGATATGTTGTTTTAAGCAATAAGGGTGATTTCATTTTTAAAGTACCAGGTTATAAAGCTATCCCTGCTTGCTTATCTTTTATAAAAGAGGTTATACAGCCACCATGCTGTACGACTTGACAAGGCCCCAATAAAAGATAAAGCAATGAAAGGCAATGACATTACCATGCCAAAGATTAGTAGATTGAAAGAAAAATCCAGGGGACTTGTTTTTAAAAGATCCCAGAAAGAAACGAATGTTGCAAGTGTTATCCATGAAATTATGGGCCAGCAATAGAAGTGTTTTGGGTAAATTGCCGCAGGAATTACTCCTATTAGTAAAACACGAATTAAGAACTCAATTTCAATTGAATCATCCTGTGGATATTGTTGCAATGAACTCCATCCGCCCGGTAATACCAGGCCAACAGCTTCGGGGCCTATTATCATTAATGGCCACATACTCACAGCGAGCAAAATTGGCTTCCAATTATTTTTTAAAATCTTATTCATAGCAAAGGGGAAAACCGTCCCCTTTTCCCCTAACTATAACGCTAACGAGCCGTGCAAAGATGTTTGTTTTTCAATTCAGACCGCGTGTTGCGTCGTCCGGGCTGAGTAAGGGGCTATGCCTTCCACCTGAGTCTTGGCCCAATTTCTATAAAGCCTTCCCGCAGGTAAAACTCTTTTGTCCTGCGCCACTCGGGATATGCCGGGGCGCCGACTTCAAGCCTTTTCCAGCCAAACTCTGCACAAAGTTTTTTTGCTTCCTCCAGAAGTTGTTTTCCGACGCCATCTGAACGCATGTTTGGTTCAATGTATAATTCATGAATAACTCCAAATTTCCCTCCGGCATAAACCGCTCCGGTTTTTCCAAGTGTTAAAAGGCCAGCTACCCGGTCATCCTGGTCTTTTGCAAGTAAAACAATATAATCACCATCACTGATCATCTTTTCAAGAAAAGGTAAAATTTCCGATTCATTGATCTTGAATGGCTGATTGCATAGCTCACTGACCAGAGCTTCTACCTTTTGGATGATTTCACTAATATCTTTTTTAGTTGCTCGAAATATTTTCATTTTTTATGCATAACAACCCAGTTCACCAGCGGGTGATTTGCTAAAGTTTCAAGTTAAATCAGGCGGGCGTTTAGCCCTTCTGGGTGCACGTCTTGTTATGAATTCTTGTCATTCATGGGTTTTATGTATTTGATGTTGTATGCTAATTGAAGAATACCAATAACGAAAAATACTATTCCAAGCATTCCTGTAAATCCTGACATTTCGTCGCAATACCATCCCCATGTTATGAATATAATGCCCATTAGTATTGCAAAGGAAGGGCCAATAAACTTGCCGGTTTTCAGACCTTTTTGTGTATTAATATTGGTGGAAATAAGCCTGGCAGTATCTTTCGCTTTTTCCTCACATGTGTTTTTACAAGCAATACCGTCACCAAAATCGATAGCGCACACCGGACATATTCCTTTTAAGCAATGACGGCATACACTAACTGCATCTTGGTCTTGATGATAGAAACACTTCATTAGTTGTCCTTTCTCATAACGAGTCTGTAGAAAAACTGTTTTGACAAGGGAGGTTTATCGAGAGAGGAAGAGATTTTTCAAAGTTTTGTTAAAGATTACATTCTATAGTCAGTTTGTCAATTGCTTTGACCTTTTACATGTGTTTTATGGAGGTCATTTCAGCTTTTATGACGGTTCTTTTCCTGTCTTTTCTTCTTTTTAAGTTCCCGCCATACCAAAGTGGTAAATCTTTTTCATATTGTGGACCATACAATAGAGCTTCCACTGGATGTCTACTTTTCGTTTTCCCCTCAGGGTAAAGCGGTCCAGTCCCATCTGATGACAGATATTGGCAAAGACCGGTTCAACTGTCCCCATCCGCCGGCTGTAGAGGTAGCGGCCTCTTGCTGAATCGAACTTCTCAATCATTTTGGTCGTCCAGCTCTTTTCTCTTTCCGGTGTTCCGTCTTTAATAACAGGGACACATCCGAATGGCACTAGGTTAAGCGCTTTTACCAGTAAAAAACACAGTAAAATTGAGGGTGAAAATGGTATAATCGGGCATGAAAAATTATACTCCTTTATTCCCCAATTTCCATATAAAAACTCTCCGAAGAAAGCCCCGTTCAGCCCAACAGATATTGGCTGAAAAAGTAGAACAACTAAAAGGGAAATCGCCTGGTCAGCCTGGTGTATGTTTCGGTAAATTTATACCAAAGCAATACCTGAATCCAGCCAAATCTGGTGCATTGAGTCGCAGGAGGTGGTTTAGTAAAGAAAAAAAAAGATATGAGAGTGCGCCAAATCAGTTTCAAGGGAAGTGTACAAGCCTTACGGCAGTGGGAGCCCCATCTGAACCAGTCTAAAATCAGCCTTCAGGAACAAGTCCGTTTAATTGGACATCTGTATGAATCA